>JAJLKS010000171.1:0-6625 GCA_033838765.1 Alphaproteobacteria bacterium | reverse complement strand
CCGATGCGCCCCAGCCGATGCGCTCCGCTTCGAGGACGACGACGGAATAGCCGCGTTCGGCGAGATGGAGCGCGGCTGAAAGGCCCGTATAGCCAGCGCCTACAATGCAGACATCGGCGTGACTATCGCCATCAAGCGGCGTTACCTTCGGGGCATCGTTTGCCGTGGCGGCGTAATACGAGGCGGGATAGGGCATGTGTCAGATTTCAACCCTCTCGTCCCTGCGGTCGTCTGCGTAGATATCGCAGAGGTCGAGGCACGCCTCGAAAGGGGCGCTGTCCAGCGTGTATTCGAGCGCATCCTCGTCTTCCCAGTCGCTCTGGAAAACCACGCGGCCGTCCACCTCCTCGATGCGCGAACCGAGGAAACCGCGCGGCGGATTGCGGTCGAATTCGCGCTCCTTATAGGCACGGAGCTGCGTGAGAATGTGGTCTGCCTGCGAGGTTTCGAAGGTAATCTTGAGGGCGATAGCCATTTCTGCTCCTTGGACTCGGCCCGCCCGGGTCCGGCGGGGTCTTCCGTCTTGTTTGTGCGGTTCTATAGCACAGGCTGGGGTTGCGGCGCTTTCGCGCTTTGCCACAGCCCAAGGCCACGGCAGAATGGCACAAAACAGATCATAAAATCAGGGGAGAAGGCGGCTTATGGCAAGACTGAATGGCAAGGTTGCGCTGGTGACGGGTGCAGCGAAGGGCATCGGAGCGGCGACGGCGAAGGTTCTGGCGCGCGAGGGCGCGAAAGTGGTCTGCACCGATCTCGACGAGAAGGGCGGACTTGCGGTTGCAGACGAGATTGCCAATGCGGGCGGTGAAGCGGCATTCATGCGGCACGACGTCGTGGACGAGGCGCAGTGGGAGGCGGCGGTGAAGCTCGCCGAAGATCGCTTCGGCGCGCTGCATGTGCTGGTCAACAATGCGGGCATTGCGCCGGAAGGCGGGCCGATCGAGGAAAAGACGCTGGCCTCATGGCGGCGCACGATCGAGGTCGATCTCGACAGCGTTTTTCTTGGCTGCAAGCACGGCATCCGCACGATCAAGAAATACACGTCGAAGGGCGGTATGGGCGGATCGATCATCAATCTCTCGTCGATCCTCGGCCTTGTGGGCCAGCCCAATGCGAGCGACTACAATGCGGCGAAGGGCGGCGTACGGCTGATGACGAAATCCGTTGCGCTCGAATGTGCGGAAGCCGGATACAACATCCGCGTGAACTCGGTGCATCCGGGCTATATCGACACGCCGATGGTCAAGGATGCGCTCAATCGCGGTGTCGTGCAGGGGCAGGCCGTGGGCCCGAACGAGATGCGCGAATTGCTGATCATGCTGCATCCGATCGGCCGGCTCGGCATCGACACCGAAATCGCCAATGCGATCCTGTTCCTGTCGAGCGACGAATCGAGCTTCATGACGGGATCGGAAGTCGTGGTGGACGGGGGTTATACGACGCGCTAGGGGGCTCAGCGGGGACTCGGCAGGAGAAGAGCGCGCTGGTCCGCGCCCTGATCCGGCGGGAAGGCCGTTTGCGCCAGCGTGATCACTGCCGCGACCGTCAAAGCGCAGGCTACAAAGGTCAAAAATCTGCGAGTCCGGCGTGACATCTCACCTTCTCCTCCGGTAAGCCCCGTCAGAGTGACACCGGTTTTTCCCCTGCGCCATTGGACCAAGCGCCGCAGGGGAAAGCCTGTCAGGGTTTACACTTGCTGCCGCAAATGGGTACAACCTCCGGGCGCGGCCCGGAGGGGCCCATCCGGCCCCGAAAGGCGGCGGGACACCATTCCAGCGTCGACGGGAGAGCTTTCGTGAACAAATCCGAAATCCAGCGCATAGAGAAATATCTGCGCCAGAAGTTCCAGCTTCCCTCGATCATCGTCCGACAGCGGCCCCAGAAGGACGATTCCGCCGAAGTTCATATCGGCGATGAGTTTATCGGCGTGCTTTTCCGCGATGAAGACGAGGGCGAGATTTCATACGCCTTCAACATGGCCATTCTGGAGATCGATCTCGACTGATTTCAATCGATGATCGGGCCCTGGAGATCGTCCATGGGCTCGACCGACGCGAACCGGTCCACCAGCGCGGCGACTGTCTTGTCGATCGTCCGCCACTCGTCGACGTGATACCGCTTGTAGCGGTATGACATTTCGAGGCGCGGGCCGAGCAGCACCGAGCGCGAGCAATTGGGACTCTCGATCAGGGCGCTGCGGCGGTCGCAGATCAGAAGAAAGATGCGTTCTTCCGCATCCTTGCCGACAAGCAGGTCTTGATTGGCATAGCCGGTGTCGTCGCGGAAGCGAAAGAGTTGCAGCCCGTCAGGGCCTTCCTCCGGTTCTGCGGATACCAGATATTTCGAATAGATTTCCTTGAGGCGCCGCGACGAATTGAGCGCTGCATCGCGCTGGCTGAGCGAGAGATAGATGACATCCGAACGGATGGAATTGTCGGCGAAGCTGTCCTGAAGGTCCGGCGAATAGGGCTGAAGGCCGGGCAGCAGCGCGTGCATGTCGACTATGGTCATGCGTCCGCCGCCTC
Organism: Alphaproteobacteria bacterium; assembly: GCA_033838765.1. GTDB lineage: Bacteria > Pseudomonadota > Alphaproteobacteria > Parvibaculales > Parvibaculaceae > Parvibaculum. Next base: position 4,100 of record JAJLKS010000171.1, on the reverse strand, counting down.
GCTGGGCGGGATAGCGCGTGTAGTTTTCCGGGATCACGAAACGCTGGTCGGCAATGATGAACTCGATGCCTTCGCTGGCGCTGCTGGCGCGGGCATCGCGGCCGAGCAGCTCCGCTGGCGTCGGCCCGAAGTAGTAATAGAGGAAGATGCCGGAAAAGGTCAGGACGCCGGCGAACACCAGGAGCGGTATCATCCAGGCCGGGCGCTCCCGGACAAGTTCGTCGTCTGTCTGTCTGCCTCGTGCCAAGCCGCCGCCCCCTCGCCACTGGCCAAATTCGTTCCGCTTTGAAACAGGCCCGGCGCAATCCGGCACGTCCGTTCCAGGGAACGGCATGGCGCGGACCGGCGCCGTTTCAGCTACATCCTTATAACCTGCTGAAATTAAAAGATCATTTCAAATCGTTCGAGGCGCGCTGAGGCCCCGGAGGCGGCTGGTACGCGGCTTGCGGACGGGGTGGCATGACCCGTTTCGTTTTCAAATCGCTGATCATTGCAGGCGCCTTCCTGTTTTTCGGGGGCCATCTTCCCATGCCGGAAGTGCGCGCCGGGGGCACGCCTGCAGCCAATCTGCAAATGAGCCTTGCCGATCCCGCGCTGATCGGCCTGCTCGATGAACGGGTCGTACCGGAATTCGTCGTCGCTGCCGCTGAAGAGCGTGTGGCGGTGATCGCGCATCGTTTCATCGAGGGGGTCGAAGCCGGCGGCAGATAGAGGCCGGACGACAGCAGCAGGGGCAATCAGGGCAAATGAGTCAGTTGGCGACATTGTTTTTTGCGATCGCGACAGGTTTCGTCGCGGCAGGTCTCACGAGCAGCTTCTACCGGCTCGTCACCAAGAAGCCGCCGAGCTTTCAGCTTGCGTCGCATACCGCCACAGGCCAGATCGTCGGCGTCTTTGCGCTGGTTCTGGCCGGGCCGACGGTGATCCTGCGCAATGCACTGCGCGCGCAGGTTTTCGAGAACCGCCCGCCTTTCTGGATGCTGCTGTCCGGCTGCATCGCAACGTTCTGGAGCTTCCTCTCCGGCGTCTTCCTTCTCGGCCTGATGCTTTCCGTTTGATCAGGCCCGCCGGCGGCGCGTGACGCGACGGCCAAGGGCGGTCGCGATGAGAGCACCGATACCGCCGGCAATCGCCCAGACCCATTCAAGCGCGAGGAGAACGAGGTTCCACGCTGTCTTGAAGGCGCGAAGCCCGGTCTTTCCGGTTATCTCCATGATGCCGCGTGTCTTGGTGCCGTACTTCCCGGCCATCTTGCTGACGCGGGTGAGATCCTCCGTATTCTCCACATAGCGCATAAGGCGTACGGTCTCTGCGGGACCGGCGGCGCGCTCCAGCGACGCCACATCGTCGAGAACAGGCGTTACGCGCGCAAAGGAAATACCGTCCGCATAGGACGCGACTGCGCGGCGCGTGGCGGCGCTGTCGGCAAGGTCGACGGCGCGCAACGTTTCGCCAAGCCTGTCGAAATTCATAGCCTCGTTGAGAAGGCGGGTCATGTCGCGGGCAAAACCTGCCGTGATTGTGCCCGCCTTGCGGGCGACTTTCAGGAGCGACACGCCGACACGCGCGGGGAGACCGCCGCCGCCAGTTGCCACGGTTGCCGTGGTGGCGGCAAGCCCGACGACAGAGAGGCCGAGGATCATCGAGGAATATTCCTCGCCGCGCGCGAGCTTCGATCCTTCTGAACTGATATCGCGTATATCGCCGACCACCGTGAGGTCCGATGCGAGGGCACCCATGAAGGCGGGTGTGTCTTCGCCTGTGCCGGTCACGAAGCCGGTCACGAAGCTTTCCGTATTGCGCGCCGCACGGCGGGAAAATGCATTCTCGGCTTCAAGCCGCATGGCCGTATCGGGCGCAAGCGGCATCTCCATGAAGCCGGCGATTTCGGCATACATGGCGGCGTCATCCCAGGCCTTTGCATCGAGCGCGGCATCGACACGCCTGCTCAGATCCTCCGGGTTCGTCCTGTAGGCGAGTTCGGCGCGGACGAAAGGCTCGTCGGGGATCGCGTCTTCGTTCACATAGCCGTCGAGAAGGCCTCGCTCGAATGCGAGCATGAAGGCAAGCGGCAGGGCGAGCAGAAAGAAGACGAGGCTGAACAGAAAGCGCATTTACACAAAGCCCTTGTCGCTTCAGCGGGGCGCGGGGGCACCCGGCCGATCATGCCGCGGCACAAGAGTGGTCCATCATGCGCCGATGCGCAACCCGCAGGGAACTGGCCGCCGGCGTCAACCGCCCACCGGGCCGCCATTTTTCGCGGTGATGACGACGATGGATGGCCGGGGCGGTATGCCGGGCTTGAAATCGGGCCAGCGTGTTGCCGGATCATCGAATGTCGATGCGCGCTCGAAGCCCTTGTATTTCTCCGCGCCATCGGCTGCGGGGTGCTGCACGGCGACGAAAAGCGTGGTGCCGTCCGGTGTGAAACAGGGCCCGCAGACTTCGGCACCGATGGGAGCGCGGAAAATCTGGCGCGCCGTGCCGCGCCTGTCGCCCGCGGTCGCGAGTGCGTAAAGCCCGTCGGCGGAGCCGGAGGCGGCGTTCCACCCCGACCCCTGATCTGTGGCCACCCAGAGGCGCCCCTTGGCATCGGTCGTGAAGTTATCGGGGCAGGCGAACCAGCCATTTTCGCCGGTTTCGGGATGCCATTCGGCGCCGATCGCGGGGAAGGCGGGGTCGCCGCATTTCACGATGAGGTTCCATGCAAAGGTGGTGGAGGCATGATCGCCTCCACCGGGCTCGATTTCCACGATCTGTCCCCAGAGGTTTCCCGTGCGCGGATTGACTGCGTCGGCTTCGGTCCGGTCTTTAGAATTTGTAAGCGCGACATAGACCTTTCCGGTCGCCTCGTTGGGCGTCACGTCTTCGGGGCGGTCGAGTGGCGTGGCGCCGAGCAGGTCGGCGGCGCGGCGCGTTTCGATCAGGACATCCGCCTGCGAGGCAAAGCCATTCGATTCATCGAGGCCGTTTGTGCCGAAGGTCAGTGGCATCCAGGTGCCGGTGCCGTCCTCCTCGAAGCGTGCGACATAGAGTGTACCGTCATCGAGCAGCGCGGCATTGTCCTCACGGTTCCTCTTCATCTTTTCGGCGGTGACGAATTTGTAGAGATACTCGAAAGCCTGATCGTCGCCCATGTAGATGGCGAGGCGACCGTCCTTCGTCAGCGCGTTCTCACAGCCCTCGCGCTTGAAGCGGCCAAGCGCAGTGCGCTTCACGGGCGTCGAGGCGGGATCGAGCGGATCGACCTCGACCACCCAGCCATAGCGGTTCGGCTCGCGCGGTTCGGCGGCGAGGTTGAAGCGCTTGTGGAAATAGCCCCAGGGATAGGAGCGGCTGCCGGGTACGCCAAGGCGCTTGTGATTTTCCGCTTCGGCGGGGTCCGCATTCTCGCCGAGGAAGTAGAAATTGAAATTCTCTTCCGACATGAGCCATGTGCCCCATGGCGTAATGCCGCCTGCGCAATTGTTGAAGGTGCCCATGACGCGGCGGCCCGTGGGGTCTTCATTCGTCTGCAGGCGGGGATGGCCGGCAGCAGGACCGGAGATCGTCATCTCCGTTGCAAGGGGCGTGAGGCGGCGATTGTATTCGCTGCCTTGCACGGCCTGCCATTTGCCGTCTTCATTGCGCATGACTTCCACGATGCTGCCGCCATGCGCCGCCATCGAGATGTCGACGATTTCGCGCGAGTAGAAGGCTGCGGGATTGCCGGCCGGATAGTCCGGATACATCAGGTCGTCATTGGTGTATTCGTGATGGACGCAGAGCAGCCCGCGATCGCTTGCACCGGAGCCGAAGGGCAGCGGCACGAAGCCGATGAAGTCGTTGTTGTAGCCGAATTGCGTGAGCTGGGCGGCGGCGCTCTGATTCCGGACGTCGAAATCCGGTGCATCCTTCAGGATCGGATCGCCCCAGCGGATCAGGATGTCCGAATTGTGGTCGGCGGGCACGTGATGATCGCCGTCGATGCCATGCGGCACGGGCTCGAAGCCGAAAATATCATCGGGGGTTGCGTTTGTCGTGTCGCCGCATGCGGCGAGCGAGAGAATGGCGGGCGAGGCGGTGGCGAGGAGCGCGGCCTTGCCCATGCCGGCGAGGAA
>JAJLKS010000170.1:0-8392 GCA_033838765.1 Alphaproteobacteria bacterium | reverse complement strand
CGCGGCGATCATCATCGTGCCGATGCTCATTCCGATGGAGACCTACAAGACCCAGGTCGTCAGCATCGTGAAGGAACAGACGGGGCGCGATCTGCGCATCGACGGCGATATCGGCCTGTCCTTCTTCCCCAGCATCGCGGTGTCCATCGGGGATGTGGGCTTTTCCAACGCCGAATGGGCGAAGGAAAAGGAAATGGCCTCGATGAAGGAGATGCGGGCGGCGCTGAAGCTGATGCCGCTCTTCAGCGGCAATGTGGAGGTCGACAGTTTCGTGCTGGTCGATCCGGTGATCCATCTCGAGGTGCGGCGCGACGGGACGCCGAACTGGCAGTTCGAGACGGCCCAGACAGCGGCGCAGGCACCGGCGCAACCGGCCGATGGCGGCAGCAGCAGCGGTGACAGTGGCGCGGCCGTCAGCGGCTTCAGCCTCGGCGAAGTCTCTATCCGGAATGGCCGGGCGAGCTACACCAATGCGCAGACAGGCGCCGCCTTTGCGGCCAGCGAGGTCAATGTCGATCTGGCGCTGCCGGGCCTCGATGATCCCTTCCTTGCCGCCGGTTCGCTCGTCTGGAACGGCGACAGGATCGATATCGATCTCAAGGCGGACCGGCCGCGCGCGCTGACCGAAGGCGGCGATACGCCGGTTGTGCTCGCCATCGCCACGCCGAAGCTCAAGTCGGATTATGCCGGCACGCTCAAGGTGCTGGACGGGCTCGCCTTCGCGGGCGATGTGAGGCTCGACGTGACGTCGGTGCGGGAACTTGCGGCCTGGGCCGGCAGCCCGATGCCTGCGGGCGACGGCTTCGGCGCATTGGCGCTTTCCGGCAAGGCGAGCGGCAGCGGCAACAGCTACCGTTTCTCGGATGCGCGGATCGCCTTTGACGGGATGAACGCGACCGGAAATCTGACGGTGAATACGGGCGGTGCGCGGCCGAGCCTCAAGGGCAATCTCGATGTCGACCGGATCGACGTGAACACCTATCTCGGCGAGAGCGGTGGCGGTGGCGGTGGTTCCGGCGGCGGAAGCGGCGGGGGCAACGGCGAGGGCTGGAGCACGGAGCCCATCGACCTCACGGGCCTCAAGGCGGTCGATGCGGATTTCGATTTCTCGACGAAGGAGATTCTGTTCCAGCAGATAAGGATCGCCGACAGCGCGCTGAAGCTCAGGCTTTCGAATGGCGTGCTCAACGCCAATCTCTCGAAGCTCAATCTCTATCAGGGCGCGGGCTCGGGCACGCTGACGGTGAACGGCGCGGGCGCGACGCCGCAGATTGCGGCGAATTTCAAGCTTTCGGGACTGGCCGCGGAACCCTTCCTGACCGATGCGGCGGACTTCAAGCGGCTGCAGGGCACGACGGCGCTCGACCTTTCGGTGACGGCTGCAGGCCGCTCGCAGCGCGACATGGTGTCGGCGCTCAACGGCAATGGCAGCGTCAAGTTCACCGATGGCAAGATCAAGGGCATCAATATTGCGCAACTGGCGCGCAACGTATTCAGCGCGGCAACCACGGGCTGGCAGTCCGGCGGCGCGCAGGACACCGACTTCTCGGAAATGGGCGGCACCTTCACCATCACCAATGGCGTATTGAAGAATGACGATCTCAAGCTGCTCTCGCCGCTGATCCGGGTGGCGGGCGCGGGCACGGTGAACATGCCGCCGAAGACGCTCAACTACCGCGTGGAGCCGAAGCTTGCCGCTTCGCTGGAAGGACAGGGCGGGCAAACGGATGTAAAGGGCATCGAAGTGCCGATCCTGATTACGGGGTCGTGGTCGAACCCGCGCTTCGCGCCGGACCTCGCCTCGATGATCCAGAACCGCGACAATATCGAGAGCACCATCAAGTCGATCCGAGAGGATGGCGGCAAGGGGCTCATTCGCGGGCTGATGGGACAGCCGGCGGAAAGCGGCAGCACGGAGACCACCGGGGAGAGCGGCGAAACGGCGCCTGCCGAAACGAAGCCGCGGCCGGAAGACGCGCTGCGGCAGATTTTCGGCCGCTAGGGCGAACGCCCGGCCTTTGTGCCGGGCCCCCGTCCCGTCTAGACTGGCGGCAACTGATTCGCCGGGGACCGGACGGGCGCCTTCATGATCCTGAACGCCTTGTCGACGCTGCTGAAATTCTTCATCGGGGCAGTCGCCGTGGGGGCGTTGCTCAGCGCGTTCGACATCACAGCCGAGGAAGTGCTCAGGGATATCGGGTTCACACCCGAGAATATCCTCGCCTTCGTGCGCGAGGGGATCGGCTGGGCCCTGCCGCATTTCCTGCTCGGCGCGCTGGTGCTCATTCCCATCTGGCTCGTGATCTTCCTGCTGAAGCCGCCCGGATTCCGCCGCTGACGGGAGAGCGCCACCCTGCCCTTGCGGAAGGCCGATCCGCCTCATAGAGTTATGGTTAACGGCGACGGGATGACCCTTTCGCCGTTCTGTTTTTCCCTGGGGAGGTATCAATGAAAAAACTCGCAATTGCCGTTGCTTTCGCCGTTTCGGCCTTTGCCGGCGCCGCCTATGCCAATGTGGGCGCGGGCCTTGTCGGCAACACGGTGACGCTGACCGGCGCCGATGGCGGCGTGATGAAGATCTATTATCCCGATGCGTCCAACATCGTGGTGAAGGGCGCAGATGGCGCGGAAGTCGCCGGGACCTGGCGCGTCGACGGCAACAAGATCTGTACGACGGTCGGCGCGAACCCTGAAAACTGCACCGACGCCGTGGACGAAGCCCCGGCGGTTGGCGCCTCGGGCACGATCGAAGGCGAACAGGGCGCAGTGCAGTGGGCGGTGACAGCCGGCAAGGATTTCTGATCCGGCTTCGCCCGCGCTTTTCATCTGTTCCCGGCGCATTTCACTTCCTAAGATCGCGCAACTGAAACGCGAAGCGGGAGATGCGGCATGGGACGGCTTTCTGGAAAGCGGGCAATCGTTACGGGCGCTGGCAGCGGCATTGGCCGGGCCAGCGCCCTTCTCTTTGCGCAGGAGGGGGCGAGCGTCGTCGCCGTCGACCGCGTGGAAGACGCGGTGGACGAGACGGCCGCGATGATCCGCGAGGCGGGGGGCAAGGTTTCCTCCGTCGCCGCCGATGTGAGCGACGAGACGGCGGTGAAAGGCTTCGTCGATCACTGCATCAGGGAATTCGGCGGGCTCGACGTCGTCTATGCCAATGCGGGCATCAGCGGCGGCATGGTGCCGCTGCATGAACAGACCGTTCCCTACTGGCAGGAAATCCTCGCCGTGAACCTGATCGGCCCGTTCCTCGCCATCAAGGCGGCAAGCCCGCACATGATCGCCCAAGGCAAGGGCTCGATCATCTGCACGGCGTCGGTCGCGGGGCTGCGCGCCAATGCGGGCGGAACGCCCTATAGCGCGAGCAAGGCGGGCGTCATCAGCCTCGTGCAGACCGTCGCCAACGAACTCTATGGCACGGGCGTGCGCGTGAACGCGATCTGCCCCGGCCTCATCGAGACCGGCATGACGAAGCCCATTTTCGACGGCGCGCGGGCGCGCGGGAGCGACGACAAGATCGGCCAGCTCAACCCGCTGAAACGCTACGGGCTGCCGCCGGAAATCGCGCAGGCAGCACTCTTCCTCGCAAGCGACGATGCGTCCTATGTGAACGGCCAGGCGATCCCCGTGGATGGCGGGCTTTCGAGCACGCATCCCTTCGCCGGGCGGCGCTAGACCCGCCATCAGATACGCGCCGAAATGCTCGTGCCCTCGCCTGCTTCCGCAATCGTTGCGCGGAGCCGGCAGGGGCCGAGCGCAAAGGCGGCAACGCCCTTCTCCGTGAAGCAGACGGCCTCGCCGACGGCGAACCATGTTTCGCCATCGGGGCTTGCCTCGAGCGCGACGCTCGCGCCGCCGAAATCGCCCCAGGCCCAGAATGTGCCGGTGCCGCCCTGCCACTCGACGGGGGCGGAACTGCCGCTTTCGGCGGCCTCATCGAAAAACCTGCTCATGGAAATCTCCCTTTGTCCGGTTACGGAGGGAGAGCATGCGCCCCCTGCAGGGGGGCGGGGATAAGTTGCCCTGAAAAATTTTCGTCAGGCGATTTTCCAGAGGATTTCCGCGGGTGTGCGCTGCGTCGTGAGGCGGAGATTGCGATTGTGAACGGAGAGCGCGCCGACCCACAATTCGTTCCATGCGGCAAAGCCCGCCTCGTCCACCTCGATACCTTCCATCAGCCGCCAGCCGGACTGGCGGAGCGTGACGCTGCTGCCCACCGAAATTTCCACCGCCTCGCCCTGCGCGGCGGCAAGCGCGCCGAGATAACGCGCGAAACTTTGAGGCGACTTATCCCCGGTTTCGAGACGTGTGGCAGTCTCATCGTAAAGCTGCATACCGATGAGGCGCGCGGCGTGACCGAGATGAGCGCGGGTTTCTTCCGGGCCGAACATCGAGAGCATGGTGGGAAGGAGCGAGCGGACATATTCCATCGCATAGGCGCGCTCGACCTTTTTCAGCCGCTCCTCGGGCCAGCTCGCGCTGTCGAGCCGCGGCGCTTTTGCCGGATCGAAATCGGGCGCGCGCTCGTCCGGCGCGAAGCGGACGCGCTCGCTTTCGGCGATTTCGCGGCCATAGTCGAAATAATAGCCTTCAAGGCCCGGCGCGCCCGTGACCGTCTGGCCGGTGCAGACGAAGCCTAGGCGCGGATTGCCGAGCGAGACGCCATTATGGCCGTGCCAGCCATGGAGCATGGCCTCGTTCACTTTCGCGGGGATGCCGCAGATGGCGGCGCCCTGCCAGATCCAGCGCGGCGGCGGATAGCGCACCCAGGCCTTCACGTCGCTTTCGGGCATGTATTCGGTTTTCACACCGCCCAGCGCATTGGAGAAATAGTGATACTGCGCGCAGGCGACCGCGTCGGGGAGGCCGGTGAGCCCGAGCTTTTCAAGGCCGGGCAGGAATTTTTCCAGATGCTGGCGGCGGAAATGCGCACAGACGAACTCGGCCGCCGCCGCCTCGCCCTTGCGCGTGACGAGCGCAAGGACAAGGCCCGTCATCAGCGCGTTATAGAGCTTGGAGACGGCCTTGTATCCGGCGAGGGAGGGAGTGGGGGTCATGTGGCGTCGTCCGCGTTGCGTTGATTGGACAGTATGCAATGCGGCGCGCGCGGCGGGAAACGCGGGAGATGCGGAGCGGACTTCAGAGCGAAAAAGGGAATGGTGCCCAGGGGCGGAGAACCGGCGAGAGCTATCTATCTGATCGGATTCAGGTTTTCGGCGCCGCAGGATTTTCAGGCCAGCGCGCATACCAGCAATTTCATGCGCTTTGATGGGCGCGGATGTTCAACGATAAGAGCAAATGATGAAAGGAGTGCGCTCATCCGATGCAGTGTGCCCTGCGGAGATATGGTGGCATGTTGTCCTGCGCACATGTCGAACCGGATTCCGGGCTTCGGGTTTCAGCAAACGAGATCGCGGCGCTTCAGGCGGACTGGATTGACTTTGACAACCGAACGATCAAGCTGCCCGCCGCCACCAAGAACAAGCGCCAGCATGTCTTTCCATTCGGTGAGATGGCTGAGGTTATTCTGAACCGTGCATTGTGGCGGGCACAGCGAGTGAGAGAGGAACACCTTGATGGCGAGGACGCGATTGAGAAAGCTCTCCTCCTCTTCCCCGCTCGCGGAAAGCGTACGGCGTTCGACGGATGGTCAAAGGGGAAGCCGAACTTCGACAAGGGATGCCCAATAGATCACTGGACGCTGCATGACCTCAGACGTGCATGCGCAACCAATCTTGCAGCGTTCGGCGTTCACGTTCACGTCACGGGGAAGTTCCTGAACCATGTGTCGGGAACGACAAGCGGCATCGTCGCGGTCTATCAGCGACACGCCTATATCGACGAGATGCGCGATGCTATAGAGCGATGGGAGCTGCACTTGCGCTCACTATAGCAATGGGCTGCTGCCTGTTTCACCGCCACAATGGCGTGCTCCCTGGACACGGATGCTTCTCTGGATGGAGCCGCCGGACCCCGTCACCTTTTCCAGGCTGACGCCGGTTGCGGGATCGGTGATGTAGAGCGTCGTCTGGCTCGCCGTCACCTGCCGGATGCGCGTGTGCTCGCCATTGCAGTCGAAGGCGACGCTCGCCGTCCCGCGCGCGATCGTGGCCACCTTGTTGAAGGAGGTCCAGGCGACGGTCCGCCGCAGGGGACGAGAACCTCCAGCGGAGGTTTTCGAGCAACGAACGCCCGAAGCCATGCAGAGGGCCGCAGATTACCGCCCGACCGTCGCCGACTAAACCCGCTCTACCACGCCCATGCCGATCGCAAATGCGTCATCACTATTATCTCCATCAAACGAATGAGAGGGGTTTCTGATGTCATGAACAACAACGCTGGCCCAGCCGTACTGGGAAAGGTGCTGAGGAAGGCGCGCAAGCGTGTGCGACGTCAGTGCCACATATCGACCTGCATACTCGGTGTCGTCGACAACAAAAAGAAGGGCATCACCCAACTGGACATGTCCTGGGAACCAATCTGTTTCTGTAAGGCGAATATCTCTTGGCTTCGAAAAGAATGCTGGATCTCCATCGCCACCAATTATTCGAAAACGTTGTCCTGTTTCCAGTGATCCCGTTTTCATTTTCGTTTTCATTGTGGCGCACCCGCTCATTGCCAACCAAAAACCTGTAGTCAGAAAAAGGCGCCTATTCATTGCTAAGGCATCATACGAAATACGGGATTTTTGACAGTGTTACGTGCATCGGGGATTTTCCATTCGACTCCCGTTCCACTGTAAGGTCCGCCACCATACGCCGCATTGTAAGGCATCGGCCCTGCTATAGAGCCGGGATTTCCTGAAAACAGCACACGGCCAGTATTGAGATCGGCGTGGGTTACAGTTCCCTGCACATACATCGTTCCCTCATTCCAGACTGGATATACTGCCAGCTTATCTCGCCAATTCGGCATTGATGCAGGATTTTCCGTCGTCCAAGACACTCCATCCCAGCGGGCTTTTAGCCCGTCGAACACTCGATACACAGTATATTCGACTTTGCTGGTAACATTGTCGGCTATTATATTTACGGCCTCTTCGAAAATTCCCAGCAGTCCACCCCTTTTTGCCCATTTGGCAAGCTTGCTGGAGTCGCCCAGGAAATCAGGTGCATCGGTTACTGTACCCGTATTGGCATGTGCGTATTGGGAACCGCTTTTGGCATTATCATTGGCAGCCTGCATCGCTCTTCCGAGAGCATAAGCGAATGCCCCTGTGACAGCACCGTTTTCGAACTTTCCGCCGCCGAGTACGGAGCCGATGCCGCCGGCGACGGCGGAGGCGGCGGTACCCGCAACCACACTTGCGGTGCCTTTACCTGCCTTGTCGGCGAACTTCTGTATCCCCGGTCCGGCCAGCGCAGCAAAGCCTGCGGCAAGGAAGCCGGACTGGAACTCGCCGCCGCCGATGACGCTTGTGATACCGCCGGTCATGCCATAGGCCATCAACTCGGCGCCGAGCCCCGCCGACGTGAAGTCGATACCGCCCAATCCCGCAAAGGCGGCTCCCGATATTGCCCCCGTCAGGATACTTCGGAGGTTACCGCCACCGACAATCCCCCCGGCTATGGCGCCCCCAATGGCCGCCGAAGCAATCGTCGACGCAAGACCTGTCGTACCCAGCGCCGTCCCGATAGCCGAGATCATCCATGGCTGCATGAAGATGACGGCGACGACGATCGCCACCAGTGCCTTCCATATTTTCTTGAGGAAGTATCCGGACGGGTCTGTGTATGAGAGGGGGTTGTTGCCGACGTATGAGTAGCGGTTGAGGCTTTGTGTGTTGGTCGGGTCCTGGACGAAGGGATCGGCGGACATGAACCTGCCGATCTCGGGGTCGTAGACGCGGCCGTTCATGTTGACGAGGCCGACCTCGTCGATCATCTCGTGGCCGGTGAAGCCGCGCGTCGTCTGCGAGGTGATGGAGCCTGAGGGATCGTCCGTGCCGTCGGGATGGCGGCGCTTGCCCCAGGCATCGAAGGAGAGGCGTTCGACGACGGCGCCGAGCTCGTCGGTGATCACCGCGACCGATCCCAGATGGTCCGTCGTGAAGTAGCGCATGGCGATGCTGGAGGCCCCGCCGCCCGGGGGCGTGTAGTCGATCCGCTGCGCGACCAGCCGGTCGCCCACCCGGACATAGAGGTTCCACTGGATGGAGCCCCCCGAGCCCGTCACCTTCTCGAGGCTTTCGCGGTTCTCGGCAATCCGGTGACCGCCGTCGCCTGGCTTGCCAACAAGCTCGGCGAGTTCGGTACTTCCTTTGCGCCCGGCGATACGATCCTCACCGGCTCCTTCGTGCGCATCCTTCCTGTCGAGGCGGGCGACGAGTTCGTCTGCCGCTTCGATCAGGACCTCGGCGAGGTGGCGACGAGTTTCGTCTGAAGCTATCGAT
>JAJLKS010000169.1:0-2237 GCA_033838765.1 Alphaproteobacteria bacterium | reverse complement strand
CGATAGCGATCCGACGGAGCAGAACAATCTGGCTGAAGCAATGCCGGAGAAGGTTGCCGAACTCACTGCGCTCCTGGAGCGGCACAATGCCGAGCAGCCTGCGCCTGGCTGGCCGTCGCGCGTCGAGATGCCGGTCTCGATCGACAAGGATCTCAGCGTCCCGCAAGCCGAAGACGACGAATATATCTACTGGCAGAACTGATCGCCCCCATAGGGGTATCCCTGCGTGCTAGGCTCCATGCCAGAGAGGCAGAGGAGGCAGGGCGCGTGACGGCAAGGGAAGGCAAGCGGGAGAAGGCGGCGCGCGCTGTCGGGAGGCCTCGCCGCATGGATGCATCCGCATCGGGCGATCCGCGCGCCGACATCATCGCTGCGGCGGCGCGCCTTTTCCGGGCCAGAGGCATTGCCGGAGCCTCGGTGCGCGAGATCGCCGCCGAGGCCGGACTTCGCAAGGCGTCGCTTTACTACTATTTCCCGTCGAAGGAAGAGATCGTCTATGCGATGATCGAAGGCGTGCTCGGGCCCGCGCTCGACATGCAGCGCAGGCTCGGCCGGGCGGAGCTGTCGGAGCCTGCGAGGCTCTGGCTCTATCTGCGTTTCGATGTCGAGATGCTCTGTTCGGCACCCTATGACTGCACATGGCTTCTGTCGCATGGCAGCCTGAGCGACGAGCGGATGTCGGGTTACTGGAAAGAACGGCAGAAGCTCGTCACCTGGCTCTCGGGCCGCCTCAAGCAGGGGCAGGCGAAGGGCGAAATCAGGGGTTGCGACACAGCGGCGGTTGCGAAGGCGCTGCTTGCCGCAACGGAATACTCGGTTACCTGGGCGGAGCGGGCCAATCGCAGGCAAATGATCGCGAATGCGGAGGAAGTGGCCACACTTCTCGTTCGTGGCGTTCTCGCTCCGGAGTGCGATTTTGCCGCGGTGATGCGGGAAATTCACGATGCATCTGGAGTCTTCCTTTCCGCGGATTAGATGTATGAAGATGACGGTAGCGTCATTTACGGGAGGTCACCCATGAGCGAAAACGAACGAAAATCCATCGCGCAGGATTACACGCGAAGCAATGCGGAGATGGCCGCGAAGTGGAAGATCGATGTCAATCGCGATCCCTGGTCGATCCCGCTCGAGGATCTCGACCCCGCACCTGACGATCTTTTCGGCGCCAACAAGGTGCTGCCCTATTTCGAGCGGCTGCGGAAGGAAGATCCCGTTCATCTGAGCGAGACCGGGCCTTACGGCCGCTACTGGTCGATCACGAAGTATGAAGATGTGATGTTCGTCGACACGAACCACAAGCTCTTCTCGTCGGACATGCGCAATGGCGGCATTCGCCTCGGCGGGCAGCGGATCGAAGGCGAGCCCGATCCGCTCACCTATCTGCCCATGGTCCTCATGGAAGACCCGCCCAAGCACGATGTGCAGCGCAAGGTCGTGCAGCCGATGTTCACGCCGCAGAACCTTGCCGAGCTGGAACCGCTGATCCGCGAAAGGGCCGGGCTCATTCTCGATGCGCTGCCGCGCAACGAGGAGTTCAACTGGGTGCGGGAAGTGTCGGTGGAGCTGACGGGCCGCACGCTTGCGACGCTGTTCAACGTGCCGCAGGAAGACCGCCACAAGCTGATCCACTGGTCGGATACGGTGGAACGCATCGGCGATCCCGAATATTTCGAGACGCCGGAGGACGCGTTCAAGGAACTTTGGACCTGCTGGGAATATTTCGACGGCGTGTGGAAGGACCGGCTCAAGAATCCAGGTTCCGATCTCATTTCGCTGCTGGCGCATGGCGAGTCGACCAAGAACATGCCGCCGAACGAATATCTCGGCAACATGCTGCTTCTCATCGTTGGCGGCAACGACACGACGCGCAACTCGATCACCGGCGGCGTGCTGGCGCTCAACCAGCATCCGTCCGAGTACAAGAAGCTGCAGGACAATCCCGGCATCATTCCGAACATGGTTTCGGAAATCATCCGCTGGCAGAGCCCTGTCGCGCATATGTGCCGCACGGCGATGGAAGATGTCGAAATCCGCGGCAAGACGATCAAGAAGTGGGACAAGGTGGCGATGTGGTACGTCTCGGGCAACCGTGACGACGAGAAAATCGACCGCGCCAACGAGTTCCTGATCGACCGCGAAGGCGCGCGCCATCATCTCTCTTTCGGTTTCGGTATCCATCGCTGCATCGGCAATCGCGTCGGCGAAATGCAGCTCCGGATCCTCTGGGAAGAGATCAT
>JAJLKS010000168.1:0-2010 GCA_033838765.1 Alphaproteobacteria bacterium | reverse complement strand
CGGTGTATATCACCGGCCACGGCGCGCGCCGTTATCTCGACCATGACCTGTTCGAGCGCAATGGCATTGCCGTCGAATACATGAAATACGAGATGCAGCCCTATCCGCAGCTCTATGGCGCTTTCACGCCTTTTGTCTCATCCCTCGACCTTGCCGCGAATTGCGGCCGGGAAGGGGCGGCACTCATTGCTTCCGGCACCACTGGTTGGCGGGACTTTCCGGTTCCTGCCGAAAGCTAGAGACCTTGCTTCCGGGTCATGGCCGGTAGGTGAATAGATAGTCCTGCCGCCGCGTTCCGCCTTTCGCCGCAAAGGCGCCGCCGAGCGCCGTCTCCCAGCTTTCTTCGAGCACAAACCCATAGTCGCGCGCGAGCGCCGCGAAATCCTCCGGCGTCGCCCAGAATGCCACCGGCAGCCGCCTGAGTTCATACCGGCCCATCCGATGCCGCCGCCGCCAGATATGCCGCGCAAAGCGCAGAGCTGCAAACGGCCCGTGCGCGCGAAGCACATAGCCGGTCGCGCGCAAGGCAGAACGATAGATCTTCGGCGCAACGGGCATAAAGGGCAGTTCGCCGATATAAACCCGCGCGCCCGGGGCGGCGATGGTGGCAATTCGCCGAAGTGCCTCCTTCACGAGTGACCGGCGCGAGAGAAGCTGCAACACGCCGATCACGAGAATGACGTCGAAGCGCTCGCCCGTGTCGGCGAGTTCCTCAAGCCGCTCCGCCCTGAACGCGATCGGCCGTCCTGCGTAATGTGCTGCGAGCCGGTCCCGTTCTTCTTCTGTCGGGACTATGCCGACCGCAAGAGCGGCTTTGTCGGCAATGGTGTCGAGAAGCCGCCCGTCGCCGCACCCTATATCGATCACTCTGTCGCCCGCGCCGGGCGCAGCGCGGTCCAAGGCCGCCGATATGAGCGAGCCGGTTCGCGCTTCATCGGAGTGGCGCCCGGTAAGCTCATGGATCTGCGTGCCCCGCAGAGCGAATTGCCGGTATTGTTCCACCCAGGATGCCTGCTTGGCGGGCGGCAGGCGAATCGGCCAGATGTTGTTTGATGTCGGCATCGGCAATCTGGCGCACCGCTATTTCGTCACGCAGGCATAGATGATGTTGCAGTCCTCGGGGTGCTGCTTGCCAAGCTCGTAGGACGCCCGGCAAAAGGCTTCGCGCCAGTCCTTCGCATTTTCTGCGCCGACCCGGCCCCAGCCGAAGCCGCCCTCCTCCCACAAGCCGTTTTTCAGGAACCAGTCCATCTGCGGCGTCGAGAGTATCTTGTAGAAGATTCCGCCGGTGCTGGCGCATTTCAGGCCCGCGGCCTCGATGTCGCGTTTCAGTGTCGGGAGCGAATAAGAACGCCTGTGCCCGGCAACATTGATGTCGAATGGCGAAAGCTCCTCGCAGCTTTCAAGCGTCCCCATCAGCACCGCAAGCCGCCGGTTGATCGCCTGCGCGTTAGGCACATGAATGATCAGCACACCATCGTCGTTGAGGAAGCTCGCCGCCTTCTGAAGAAGGGCGATGGGATCCACGACATGCTCCAGCAGGTCGAGCATCGTTACGGTGTCGAATTTTTCGGTCAGCTCGAGGTCTTCAACCAGGCTTTCATGGAAGTCGACCTGTGGCAGCCTCTTGCGCGCTTCCGCGAGAATCTTGCCATTCGCATCGACGCCGACGACGCGGTCCATCCTGCGGGCGAACATTTCCGTCATCAGCCCGTCTCCGCAGGCAAGGTCGAGAAGCGAGTTTCCGCGAACATTCTCGAGGCAGGATTCCACCTTGAATTGAGCGAGATAGCGATTGTATTCGCTGTGGAATGTCGTGCGCGACCACATGTAGGATTCTTGCCGGGCCTTCTCGTCCGTGGTCATCGCTCATTTCCTTTTGGCGGTTTCATGCCGGTATCCTCGGGCGAAGCAAGGAAGGCGGTCAAGGCCTCTCCAGTGTCCAAAGCTGGCTTCCAGCCCGTCAGCCTCTCCAGCTTCGATGATTCGAGTTGAATGTTGGCGGCGAGG
>JAJLKS010000167.1:0-4180 GCA_033838765.1 Alphaproteobacteria bacterium | reverse complement strand
CGCTGCGGTCTTCAGCGGATCGGGCTGGCCGTTCACGCCTTCGGGATTCACGTAGATCAGGCCCATCTGCACGGCGGCGAGCGGGTTTTCCATCGTGTCGGGCTTCATCACGTCTTCGTAACGGGTGTCCGACGGGGCAAGCCATTCACGCTCGGCCCCCCAATAGGTGTCCTTTTCGGGGTGCCAGATGTCTTCGCGGCCGAAGCCGAAGCCATAGGTCTTCAGGCCCATGGATTCATAGGCGACGGTACCGGCGAAGAGGATGAGGTCGGCCCAGCTCACCTTGTTGCCGTACTTCTTCTTCAGCGGCCAGAGCAGGCGGCGCGCCTTGTCGAGGTTGCCGTTATCGGGCCAGGAGTTGAGGGGGGCAAAGCGGATATTGCCCGAGCCGCCGCCGCCACGGCCGTCGGCGAGACGGTAGGAACCGGCCGAGTGCCAGGCGAGACGGATCATCAACCCGCCGTAATGGCCCCAGTCTGCCGGCCACCAGTCCTGGCTGTCCGTCATCAGGGCGATCATGTCCTTCTTCAGCGCGGCGAAGTCGAGCTTCTTCACTTCTTCGCGGTAGTTGAAGTCAGGTCCGAGGGGATTGGTCTTTGTGTCGTGCTGATGGAGAATGTCGAGATTGAGCGCGTTGGGCCACCAGTCCATGGGCGTCGTGCCCATGGACGCGTGGGTTGCGCCGCCATGCATCACAGGGCATTTACCTTCTGCCTTGCTCATCTGCCTTATTCCTCCTTATGCCTTGAGGTTTCTGGTCCGGGGGGGATCAGTTTAGAATTATTCCAATTAAAAAATACACGGTTCCACGGCGAATGCAAGCCCGGCCGGAGAGATGAGCGGGGCATGCATGGGCCATGAAAAAGCCCCCGGCTTGCGGGGGCTTCCTTGCGGCAGTGCGGGCATGGCCCGGCGTCAACCGCTCTTGCGCCTGAAGCCCATGTTGAAGCTGATCGAGACGCGAAAATCATCGCTGCGGTTCGGTTGCACGGAATGCTGCAGCCAGCCGGGGAATATGAGGAGGAGGCCTTCCTTGCCCTTGTATTCCATTGCCTGGGTGTTGACGCGGGTTCGCGCCTTCACCGGGAAGGTCGCCATCACGCGCTCGCGCACGGGATCGTAGAATTCGATATTGCCGCTCCCCTCCGGCACTTTCGCATAGTAGGCGCCCGAGAGGATCGAGTTCGGGTGGATATGGGCCTTGTTGAAATCGCCGGGACCGTTCTTGTTCAGCCACATTTCCTGAAAGAAGAGTTCGAAGCGGTCGAAGTCGAAGGAGAGATGCGAGGCGCAGCCTGCACAGGCATTGCCGATGATGCGGCGGATCTCGGCAAGATTGCTTGAGAGGTGAAGATTCGCCGCCGAGTGCCAGCCGCCGACATTGGAACGGGTGATCGCGCGGCCATTCCGCTCCAGTTCCTCCAGAACGGACAGAATATGTGCATTGATCCGCTCGTGATCGGGCACATGGCGCGACCATACGGGCGCCGGAAACCAGGTCTCGGGCTGGAAGCCCGGCCGCCTTGCCTGCGCGGGCGCCTGCGATTCTTCCGGCTTCTGCACTTCGGCGAGCGTCGGCGTTCGTTCCGTCCGCGGCTTTCTTCCAGCAGCCCCGCTCATGCGCGCCTCCCGGAATTACCAGCGGAAATGGAGATGGTTCGTGTCGAGAATCGTGTCGGCCCCATGATGCAATCGGTCTCCGTTGTATGCGGTTGTGGCCGGATCGGCTCCGGTCATCGCCTCAGACGGGAATCCTAGCGAAGCCCGCTTTCGTGCGGGGCGCTATCGCATCCGAATGGAAGGAGATCGACCTCGCCATGACCGACAGGACGAAGACCGAAGGGGGCAAGGCCTCGGCGCAAAAGCCCGGCAAGGCGGCAAAGGCCGCGCCGAAGCCCGCGCAAGCCGCATCGAGCCAGGCCGCGCAGACACCGCCGCAACACCCCGCCCGGAAGAAGGGCACGCAGATTTCCTGTTCGCGCGGGCTCCACAATTTCATGGAGCGCAACCGGCTCAGCTTCGGCTTTACCTCCTATCAGAGCGGCCGCCTCTATCTCGTCGGGCGGTTGCCGCGCGGCCGGGTCAGCTTTCACGAGCGCCACTTCGTTCATGCGATGGGTGTCGCCGCGACGCCGCAGCGCCTCTATCTCGGCACGCAATATCAGGTGTGGCGGCTCGAGAATGTGCTGAACCCCGGGCAGACGCTCGACGGCTTCGACCGCAATTATGTACCGCGCAACGCGCAGACGACAGGTGATGTCGATGTGCATGAGCTTGGCGTCGACCGGAATGGCCGTGTCATCTTCGTCAATACCAAGTTCTCCTGCCTTGCGAGCTTCAGCCTGACGCACAGTTTCCGCCCGCTCTGGCAGCCGCCCTTCATCTCGCGGCTTGCGCCGGAAGACCGCTGCCACCTGAACGGGCTGGCGATGGAGGATGGCGAGGCACGCTATGTCACGGCCGTCTGCCGCAGCGATGTGGTGACGGGCTGGCGCGACAGGCGGGCATCGGGCGGGCTCATCATGGATGTGCGCACAGACCGCGTGGTAACGGAAGACATGTCCATGCCGCATTCGCCGCGGCTTCACGAAGGCGGGCTCTTCGTACTCGACTCCGGCCGCGGCAAGCTTTGCCGCGTCGACGCCGCAAGCGGGCGGCGCGAAGACATAGCCTTCCTGCCGGGCTTTGCGCGCGGGCTCGGCTTTCACGGGCCTTATGCCTTTGTCGGGTTGTCGCTGCCGCGCGACGGCAGTTTTTCCGGGCTCGAACTCGATGGCGAGCTTGAGAAGCGCGACGCCGACCCCTGGTGCGGCGTGCAGATCATCGACACGCGCAACGGCGATGTCGTGGAATGGATCAGGCTCAAGGGCGAAGTGCGCGAACTGTTCGATGTCTTCGTGCTGCCGGGCGTTACCTGTCCCAAGGCGACGGGCCTGCTCGACGGCGCCATCCGCAACGAAATCTCCATCGAGATGCCGCCGAAGAAATCCGCACCGCCGGAAATGCAGCCCGAGGAGGCAGAGGCCGTCGCCTGAGGTGCTGCGGGACGGTAATCGCGCCGCGGTCATCGTCCCGTTTCGTATCCATTTCGCGTGCCGGAATGAATCGATTTCAACCTTCCGGTAATCCGCGCGATGACGCGGTTTCAAAGCGATCCGCGCGACTCAGCCGAAAAATCATTTCATATGCGATGCGCTTTCGTTAAGCCGCGCAATCTCTCCGAATTGGAGAGAAAGCATCCACCTAATTGGCTGCAACTTGAGTGGAGTGGTCCCCGCCGCTCGCGCAGTCTTTCTGCCGAATTGACTCTTACTGGGGGCCACCAATGACGAAGCGCGCGCGCCGCAACACTGCAAAGACTGCAAACATCGACAACAGGCTGATCGGATCGGCCTATTCCTACTACGGCGGAGTGGTGCGCACGTCCGGCGGCGCGCCTACGCCCCGCGGACTGAGGCGCGTCTTCGCCGCGGCCCTGCTTTCGGGTGCGTCGGTTCTTGCCGTCGGTCTCGCAGGCACGGGTAACGCCAAGGCGGGCTCCTGCGCAGAAATCGGAACGATCGTCATCTGCACGGGGTCCTTCGAGGAGTCGGTGCAATATACCGGAGTCGAAGACCTGACCGTGACGCTCGGTGCGGGCTCCGTTATCGACACGACCGACGACACTTCGGAATCCGATTTCGACAATGCCGGCATTCTTGTCATCGGTGAGGACGAAATCTCCGCCGTCAATAATGGTTCGATCCTCACGGGCGATACGGGCGTCTTCGACGAGGGAGATGGCTGGCTCTATAACGGTGTGCGCCATCACGGCATTGCCGCTTATTCCAATGAAGGCGATGCAGCCGTTCAGAACTCGGCGCAGGGCACGATCGTCACCACGTCGGAAAATTCGCATGGCGCGATCGCTCTCTCCGGGTTCGGCGAGTACTGGAGCGGCGATGCCTCCGCCGTGAACCACGGCCTGATCGGTACGGAGGGCAACGACTCCTACGGTCTTGCCGCCGTCTCCAAGTATGAAGCCTCGGTGACGAATACGGGCACCATCGTGACCGATGGTGAAGGCAGCTACGGCATTTTCGCCCGGTCGGACTACGATGTGACGGTGTCGAACAGCGGCTCGGTGGAAACCTATGGCGACGAGGCCCATGGCATCCGGGTCGAAGTCGATGACGAGCAC
>JAJLKS010000166.1:0-1594 GCA_033838765.1 Alphaproteobacteria bacterium | reverse complement strand
TGGTGGTGAAAAAGGGCTCGGTCGCACGGCGGCGGACCTCTTCAGACATACCGCGTCCCTTGTCGGCCACGACGACACGAAGGAATTTCTCGGCGGGGCCGGAGTTGCGTACCTCGCCTGACGAAAGCGATACGACTGCAGCGCCAATGCCGACATGGGCCATATCGGGCGCGGACGCATCCAGCGCATTCTCGACAAGCTCCGACAGCGCCGCCAGCGACATCTCCCTGTCGATCTCGATTTCGGGAAGGTTCTCTTCCACTTCGAGATCGATCGCGAGCCGTTCTTCCCTGCCGACCAGCAGAAGCTCGCGGGCTTCCGTCAGGAAGGCGGCGACATCCATGCGCTGGGGCCGCAGGAACTGCTTGCCCGAATAGGACATGAGATGACCGGTCAGCGCCGCGCCGCGCTCGATCGAGGCCATCATCGTGTCGATGCTGCGCGCGGCACGGAACTCGGGACCGGCGGTTTCCTTTACAAGCTCGGCCGCAAGTATGAGGCCCGCGAAAAGATTGTTGAATTCATGTGCAATGCCGCCGGTGAGGCGTCCGAGCGTTTCATGCGAGCGCATGCGCAGCATGTCCGACTCCGCCTTTCGGCGTGCCTTTTCCGCGAGCAGCGCTTCCTCCATCGCGCGTTCCTTGAGCCTCTTTTCGCGGTCGAGACTTTTTAGCGCGAGACGCACTTCCATTTCATCGACGGCAACTTCGGCAAGCGTTTTCAGCAATTCGACATGCCGGCGCTCGACATCGAAGCGCGGGCGGCTGTCGATCGCGCAGACCGTGCCGAGCGCATGGCCATCGCGCGTCACGATGGGGGCGCCGATATAGAACCGGATCTCGGGCTCGCCGGTCACCAGCGGGTTGTTGCGAAACCGCTCGTCCTTTGTCGCGTCGCGCACGATTAGGGGCTCGGTGACGTCGCGTATCGCATGATCGCAGAACGCCCATTCACGGTTCGTTTCGGCGACATCGAGTCCGACGCGCGACTTGAACCACTGCCGGTCCTTGTCGATCAGGGAAACGAGCGCGACCGGCGTTTCGAAAATCAGCGATGCGATCCGGGACAGCTTGTCGAACGCCGCTTCCGCCGGCGTATCCAGAATTTCATAGTGCCGGAGCGCCCTGAGGCGCGCAGCTTCCTTTTCCACGTCCATTTGCAGACGAGCCTTTCCCAACATGCCAGAGGTAGCATCTGCCCTGGCGCTTTCGGCAATGGCGCCGGGAATCGGCTTGCCTGTGTCGCGGCGGCCTTTCCTGTCGAGGCCCAGGCACTGAGGTGATACCCATTTCGGGGGCTTTGCTACGGTTTTATGCTCCCATTCCATCGTTAATTGGTCGTGAAAGCCTGATCCAATAGACTGAAGTGGGCGGAAGTGCCGCAGGGCATGGAGCAACGGCCGGAAACGGGTGGCGGCAGGCCATGAAGGAAAAAGAACTCAGGATCGCGCTGGTCTGCTACGGCGGCGTGTCGCTTGCCGTCTACATGCACGGCGTGACGAAGGAAATCCTGAAGCTGGTGCGCGCCTCGCGCGTCTATCACCACGATCTTGGCCGCTCGCACAAGGCGAGCGCCCGCTATTCCGATCTCGACC
>JAJLKS010000165.1:0-2202 GCA_033838765.1 Alphaproteobacteria bacterium | reverse complement strand
TTTCCTTCATCTTCTGCAGGATGAAGGCCGAAATCTGGGAGGGGGAATATTTCTGGTTCTGCGCTTCCACCCAGGCATCGCCGCTGTCTGCGCGGACGATATTGTAGGGCACCATGCCCTTGTCCTTCTGGGTCGTCGGATCTTCGTAGGAGCGGCCGATCAGGCGCTTGATCGCGAACAGCGTATTGGTCGGGTTGGTGACGGCCTGGCGCTTCGCGGACTGGCCGACAAGGCGCTCGCCGTCCTGCGTGAAGGCCACCATCGAGGGGGTGGTGCGCATGCCTTCGGAATTCTCGATGACTTTGGCGGAGTTGCCTTCCATCACCGCGACACACGAATTCGTCGTGCCGAGGTCGATACCGATGACTTTAGCCATGATGCGTTGGTCCTCTTTCACTTGCGGCGGGCCGGGCGGGCCTCGAAGGCACCCGCTGGCCGGGGATAGCCCGGCGCAACCGGCCCCCAAAAGGGGTCCTTCCCGGGATTTCATCCCGGTACGGGGGTTGAAACGTTGCGCTGTATATAGGTTTGGGTTTTACGCCCCGCAAGCGTTGATGCGGCAATATGGCCACATGGCGGGGCATTCGGGACTCATTTGTTCATTCGGGGCCCAAAAGCGCGAAAGCGGCGGTTTTACCGCCGCTTGCCCGTTCCGATACAGGACTTGCCTCTCGAGCCCCGTGTCGCCGTTACGACACGGAAACCGGGGTTCAAAGCCGGTTGTCGGGATAGACCTCGTTCCATTCGCAGGGCTGGCTCTGCCAGCTCTGTTTGGCAAGGCGGGCCTGCAGGATTTCCGGCTCGCTCATGTCCTCGCGCAGATCGCCGATCTCGCCGATCGCGTCGGGATAGTTCTTGTCCACGGCAAGGTTGAACCACATCAGGGCGAGCGGCTTGTTTTCGCGCTGCGTGGTCAGCATGGCGGCGGCCTTTGCGGGCGCATTCATGCCGCGCACGAGATCGCCCGAATAGATGCGGCCAAGCTCGTAAAAGGCGCGCGGCTCGCCCTGCCTTGCCGCCTTGCAGTACCACTCGGTCGCCTTCTGGTTGTTGAAGACGCCGGCGGACCCCGCAATGGTGCAGCAATGGCTGTCGCCCATCTTCATCTGGGCCTCGGCATCGCCCCGCGCCGCCGCATCCTCATTGGCGAGAATCCGCGCATTGTCCGAGGCCCGTGTCGCGCCCTGCATCACCGCCGCCGCGCAGCCCGAAAGGCTTGCCATGAGCGCAAAGCCGATGAAAACCGCGGCAAGCCGCCCTATCCTCTTGTCCATGATCCTGTCCCCCTTTTGCCCGCGCCGCCTGTGCGGCACCGCCCGAATTGCCGGATAATATGACACACATCCTGCCAAAAGGCGAGCAAGAGCCGAAGCCGGTCGGCACCGGCTTCGAGGGCATCGCGCTTTATCCGGGCCTCCTCACCGAAGCTGCGCAGGCCTCGCTGCTGGCCGGGCTCATGGCGGCGCTGGAAGCGGAAAGGCCCTATCGCCCGCTCATGCCCCGCACGGGCAAGCCCTGGTCGATCCATCAGATGAATTTCGGGGAGCTCGGCTGGGTTTCGCGGCCGGACGGCTATGGCTATGCGTTAACGAACCCGGTTAACGGCCGCAAATGGCCGGCCATACCGGCGGCCCTACTCGCCCTTTGGGAGAATGTGGCGCACTACCCCGCCCCGCCCCAATGCTGCCTCGTCAATCTCTACGACACGCCGAAATCGCGCATGGGCCTCCACCGCGACGAGGATGAAGAGGCGCTCGATGCCCCTGTCGTCTCCCTGTCGCTCGGCGATACATGCGTTTTCCGCGTCGGCGGATTCGCCCGGGGCGACAAATCGAAAAGTTTCAGACTCGCCTCCGGCGACGTGCTGGTGATCGGCGGCGCCTCAAGGCTCCGCTATCACGGCGTCGACCGCATCATTCCGGGCTCGTCCCGCCTCGTCCCAGGCGGCGGCAGGATCAACCTGACGCTGCGCCGGGTGACGAAACCGGTCTGATCCGGCTCAGTAGGGCATCCAGCCCGGCACAGGCGAGACGCCGAAAGCCCAGAGATGGCCGTAAAAAGCACCGCCGAAAATGACGAGCGCGAGCAGGATTCGCCACCAGCCAAGTTCGCCGATCTTGAGCTGATTGCGCCCGGCGACGATGGCGGCAAAGGGCAGGTTCGAGGTCCGCGCGGCAAAGCCCGTCCAGTCGTCGCCGAGCT
>JAJLKS010000164.1:0-5335 GCA_033838765.1 Alphaproteobacteria bacterium | reverse complement strand
ATAGCCGCCGCAGGCGCCGCAGTGAAGGGCGCTCGCATGCGGATTGTTGACCACATTGGCGCCATGCCCCGCGAGGATTACGAGGGGCGCGAAGCCGGAAGTGAGCGACATGGCGCGCAGCACGGCTTCTGCGGCGCCTGTCCGGGCCGGAAGGTCGAGTTCGGGTGCGACGCGGGGCTGCGGATCGTTCGGCGGGGAGTTTTTCCAAAGGCCGAGAGCATCGCCGAGGAGCTTCCCGACATAGACGGGTCCGGTCGCCTCGACGAAGGCGAAGGAGGAAACCGCGGCGAGCTTGAAGCGGCCCCAGGCGCGCGATGCCCGCGCCTTGATCCGCGTGGACTGGTCCAGCGCGGCGTGGTCCTGTGAGCCGGCGTGAGAGTGAAGGCCCGGATTGAGGAGCACAGGGAGCCGCAACTCCTCGACATCGGATGCGAGGCGCCGGTGCGAGACGCCGAGCCCGAAGAAGCCCGCAAAGCCGAGCGTCTGGATGGCCGGGTTCACGCTTTCGAGCGCACGGCGGAAGACCTCCGAGCGGACGTCGATGCAGAATGCCACCTGCAGTGCCGGGTTCTCGGGGGCATGGTCATGCTGCGCCGCCAGTGTTGCAGCAAGCTCTCTCTGGGCGGCGCGCTCGGCGGCTTCCTGCAGGATCGTGCTGACGACGAGATCAGGCGAGGGCTCGAGCGGTGCGGCATGGGCGGCGCGAATGCCGGCCCATTTTTCCGAAAGCTCTTCCTCATAGCGCAGGAACAGCGCTTCCTCCCAGACGAGCCGGATCGCCAGAAAATCGATCGCCGTCCCGTCCGTTCCGCCGGTCAGTTCGGCCTGCCAGAGTTCGTAGCGCGCATATTGCGACCAGCCGCCCATCGTCATGAGAAGCTGATGGAACCAGCTTTCCAGTTCGGCTTCGCCGAGGCCGAGCCTTTCAACCACGCGGGCGATGGTGGCGATGCCATTGTCGGGCGTTTCAGACACGTGAAGGGCAAAGCCCGACAGACCGGCAATCTCCGGCGTCAGATCGTGCGTGGCGATAGCGCGCCAGGCGGCAAAGGCGCTGGTGCCGCGCGGGGCGGCCCAGAGGGCCTGGCCCTTGTCGAAATAGTCGGCGGCCCATGCGCCGATGCGCTCGCCGATCAGGCCCGGCCAGTCGATGCCGGAGATGCCTGCGGCGAGGTCGGCGATCGTGGGCAGTGCCTGCGGCGCAGGCGCTGCCGCTTTCGCGGCGGATTTCAGAATGTCGAGATTCGCCGGCCTGAGGGCTGCGGGTGCGTTTACCCATGCGTCCATCAGGTCCTGATCGGTGATCTCGCCGCTCGCGATCTTCTGCTGGTACCAGTCTCTCGGCATTGTGACGGGCGCCCCCGCGACCCGTGCGAGGCGCGCTCCCGCCATGGCGAGGCTTTCGCCGCTCTGGCCGAGAAAGGGGTTCACGGCAACGCTCGAAGCGAGCGGCCAGACGGGCGGGATGGCGCGCACGGCGCGGTCTGCGGCCAGTTCGATCTGTTGCAGCATGGCGGGCCCGGTGTGATCGGCTTCAGACATTTTCATTGCTCCGGATGTGTCAGGAGGTTTTGCGGACAGACCGGCCGCCGACCATGCGGTCGAATACGGCATTGGCGTAGAAGCCGTTGGACAGGTGCACGCGCAGGCCTGCTGCCGCAGGGTGATAGGCCCAGAGCGGGAACATGGCCTGCACGATGGCGACAAGGCCGAAGCTGACGACGGCGAGCACGATCAGCACCCATTCCAGAGGCTCGGGTGCGGGCGTGGCAGGCAGGACATCCTCCGTGACGTAGGCGGCCGCACTTTGCAGCGCGAAGTAGCCGAGCGAGGTCGCAAGCGCGTAGACGGCGGTGCGCCGCGTGAGCGCCTTGGGCGCCTCATCGGCGAAGCCCTGTGCCAGCATGTAGGCGACGCCGAAGATCAGGATGGCGCCGAGCGCGATGACCTGAGGCGATTTGTGGATCAGGCCGAAGCCCAGTCCGGCAAGGACGTAGATGGCGAGCGCGGCGAGGAAGGCGCGCCCGACCGCCCCGGCATCGGGGATCGCAACGGGGCCGGGCCTGCGGATCTGGGTGACGCGCTCTATCGCGCCGCCCGATGCGAGGAAGGAGTGCGCCTTGTAGAGCGAGTGCGCCACGATATGCAGCAGGGCGAGGGGAAAGAGCGCCAGTCCGCACTGCATGATCATGAAGCCCATCTGCGCCACCGTGGACCAGGCAAGGGAGGTCTTCACCGCAGGCTGCGTCAGCATCACCAGGCTCCCATAGAGCGCGGTGAAGCCGCCGATCATCACGAGTGCGGCGAGAACGCCGGGCGCGAGGATCAGGACATCGGCGAAGCGGATCAGCAGGAAGCCGCCCGCATTGATGACACCGGCATGGAGCAGCGCCGATACGGGCGTCGGCGTTTCCATGACTTCGGTGAGCCAGCCATGCGTGGGGAACTGCGCCGATTTGAGGATCGCCGCGAGCGCGAGAAGGCCTGCCGCGCTGGCCGCAAGACCGTTACCCCCGCCTGTGCGGGCCTCCTGCAGAATGGTGCCTATGTCGGCCGTACCGAACGTGGCGAGAAGCAGCGCGGCCGCGCCGGCAAGGGCGATATCGCCGAGCCGCCCGGTGATGAATTTCTTGCGTGCCGCGCGCTGTGCAGCCGCCCGGCCGGGATAGAACAGGAGCAGCCGATGGAGAAAGAAGCTCGTGGCAACCCAGGCAACCAGCAACTGCAGGAGATTGTTGGCTGCGACGAGGAACAGCACTGCAGCGAGCGTCATGCAGAGCCAGCCGGTGAACGGACCCTGGCGGGCCTCGCCGTCGAGATAGGTACCGGCGTAGCGGACCACGATCCAGCCGATGAAGGTCACGAGGAGCAGCATGATCGCGCTCACGGCATCAAGCCGCACCGAGAGACCGATGCCGTAAGCCCCCATCACCGGGCTTGCGCCGGGCCCCTGTGCGATCAGACCGGCCATGGCGGCAGCCGCGATCAGGAAGGCGATCAGTGCCGCGCCTTCGGCGAGCGTGGTGAGGTATCCGGGTCGCAGGCCGCGTTTCGAGAAACCGAACAAGGCGACGGCGATCAGCGGAAGGGGCGCGAGCAAGGGCAAGAGATAGGTCGGCAAGGCAAGTCTCCCTCGAAGCGGGCCTGGGTCGGCCACAGTCCTAGGGGATCGGGTTCGATTGTAAAAATTCATTGTTGTGGAGGTTTTGTTCTATAAAATAGAACGATATGAGGAACATCAATTTCAACCATCTCCGGTATTTCTGGGCCGTCGCGCATGAGGGCAGCCTGACAATGGCGGCCCGGCGCATGAATTTGTCGCAATCGGCCCTGTCGGTGCAGATCCAGAAGCTCGAGCACCAGATGGGCCATGCGCTGTTCGAGCGGGTGGGCAAGAAGCTTGTGCTGACCGAGGCAGGCCAGATCGCGCTCGACTATGCCGACACCGTGTTCAAGGCCGGCGACGAGATGATGAACACGCTGCAGGGCAGGCCGCTCGCCAACCGCGAGATATTGCGGGTGGGCGCGCTCACCACGCTGTCGCGCAACTTCCAGCTCGAGTTTCTTCGCCCTCTCGTCGGACGTTCCGATGTCGAGCTGATCGTCCGGTCCGGAAACATGCGCGATCTTCTCGCGCAGCTCGATGCGCATACGGTCGATGTGGTTCTGGCGAACAGCGCCGCGCCGCGCGATGCCCGTTCGCCGTTGCGCAATCATCTGCTGAACGAACAGCCTGTGAGCCTTGTGGGCCGTCCGCGGGCGGGCAAGCGGCGCTTCAGGTTTCCCGACGACCTGCGGAACGAGCCGGTGCTGCTTCCCAGCCTCGACAGCGATATCCGTGTCGCCTTCGACAGAGTGCTCGAGCTCGCAGGCGTGAGGCCGACCGTACTTGCCGAAGTCGACGACATGGCGATGTTGCGGCTCATGGCGCGCGAGCGCGACGGCGTGACCCTCGTGCCGCCCATCGTCGTCCGCGATGAACTGGAGGCGGGCATTCTCGTCGAGTACTGCCGCATCCCGGAAGTGACGGAAAGTTTCTACGCGATCGTGAAGACGCGCCGCTTTCCGAACCGGCTGCTCACCGATGTGCTCGGCATTGCCGATGCCGAGATGAAGAAACGGCCGAAATCCCCGGTCTGACCGGCTGGCCTCAGATACCATTTTCAACACTTAGGTGTTGACCTAAGTAATTTTGCAGTGTTAGTTAGGCGTATGCCTAACCAACAGCAATTGCAGCTCGACCGTGTCTTTCATGCGCTTGGCGATCCGACGCGCCGCGCCGTCATCCGCCGGCTTGGCCGGGGGCCGGCGGCCGTGGGGGAACTCGCCAGACATCACAAGATGGCGTTGCCATCCTTCATGCAGCACCTTGCCGCGCTCGAGAAATGCGGTCTCGTCGCGTCGCGCAAGGAAGGCCGCGCGCGCATCTACCGGCTGCAGCCGAAGCCGCTCGAGGCAGCGGAAAAATGGATGAAAGAGCAGCGCGCGCTCTGGGAAGCGCGGCTCGACCGGCTCGACGATTATCTTCTGCAGATGAAGGAAAACGACAGATGAGCATGCCGCCCCTCAACCCCAAACTCGATCTCGTACTTGAGCGCGTCGTGGATGTTAGCCCGCGTCTCGTCTGGCGCGCATGGACCGAGTCCGAACATCTGATGAAGTGGTTCTGCCCGAGGCCATGGCAGACGGTCGATTGCAGGATCGATCTCAGGCCCGGCGGCGAGTTCTTCACTCAGATGCGTTCGCCCGAAGGCGTCGATATGGATGGCGGCGCGGGATGCTATCTTGAGGTGGTGCCGGAGCGGCGTCTCGTCTGGACCTCGGCACTCGGACCCGGCTATCGCCCGCTTGCCGCGCAGCCCGAGGAGTTTCTCTTCACGGCCTATATCCTGATCGAGCCGCATGGACAGGGCGCGAAATATACCGCCATCGCCATGCATGCCGATGAGGCCGGTGCGAAGCGCCACGAGGAAATGGGCTTCCATGGCGGCTGGGGCACTGCACTCGATCAGCTCGTGGAATATGCGAAGGCTTCACTGAGCTGACAGGCAAAGGAAGGCGAGTACCATGAGCGAAAGACTGATGCTCAATGCCGGAGTGGCGGCGGCCCTTCTTTTCTTCATCGTACCGACGGTCTTGATCTACACACGTGCGGGCTTCGATATCGAGCGGCATGCGATCAGCATGCTCAGTCTCGGCGAAGGCGGCTGGATGATGAAGGCCGTCTTCATCGTCAGCGGATTGCTTGTGCTTGTCTGTGCCTATGGCATTCACGCAGAGCTTGCTCGCGGGCAGGGCGGCATCGTTGCGCCGCTGCTGATCGCGGCCTATGGGG
>JAJLKS010000163.1:0-3949 GCA_033838765.1 Alphaproteobacteria bacterium | reverse complement strand
CGGGGCGGTACGCTGAACCGTCATCAGGTCGCGATGCTCTGGCTCATCCATTCCGAGGGCAAGGGCGGCAGGGAGATGGACCGAAAGGCCATCGAGCGGTCGCTTGAAAGCTGGTTCGAAATATCCGGCGCAGCAATTACCAAGGCGCTCCGGGCCATGGCCCAGCCGCCGCTGGACCTCGTTCGCCTCGTCGAAAACCCGAAATCCGGCCGGGAAAAGATCGTCGTCCTTACGCCAAAGGGCGAGGTTCATATGAAGAAGATGATCGCGGGCGGCGAGGCCTATGTGCAGCGGATCATCGACCATATGTCGGATGAGGAAATCGAGCGCGGGCTTCATTTCTTCAAGCGGATTTCCGAGATCGTGGACGGGTTCCGGGAAGAGTGAACCCGCGACGCCCGGTCCCCTTGCGGGGGCCCCTTGGCACTGTTATAGGCACGGCGCTGATTTAGGCCCGGAGTACCCCAGATGAATGCCAATCCCGTCGTCGCCATTGCGGGCGCGACCGGCGCCGTGGGCGTCGAGATGATCCGCTGCCTCGAGGAACGCAACTTCCCGGTGAAGGAGCTGAAGCTCCTCGCCTCTGCGCGCTCGGCCGGCAAGACGATGAAATTCCGCGGCAAGGACATTCCCGTCGAGGAACTGACGGATGCGAGCTTCAAGGGCGTCGACATTGCCTTCTTCTCGGCGGGCGGCGGCATTTCCAAGCGGTTCGTGAAGGCCGTAAAGGAGGCCGGTGCGGTGATGATCGACAATTCGTCGGCCTTCCGCATGGACCCGGATACGCCGCTGGTGATCCCCGAGATCAACCCGGAGGCAGCGCTGGCGCACAAGGGCGTGATCGCCAATCCGAATTGCTCGACCATCATTGCGATCACGCCGCTCTGGCCAATCCACAAGGTCAATCGTGTGAAGCGCATCGTTGCCGCCACCTATCAGGCGGCGTCGGGCGCGGGCGCGGCGGCAATGGAAGAACTCGAACAGGCAACGCGAGCCTTCCTGGCGAACGAACCTTTCGAGCAGAAAATCATTCCGCACCCTTACCCCTTCAACGTGTTCAGCCACAATTCCAGCGTGGACCCTGAAACGGGCTACAACGAGGAAGAGCTGAAGATGGTGAAGGAGACGAAGAAGATCTTCGCCGATCCGGATATCCGCGTGACCGCGACCTGCGTGCGCGTGCCGGTGCTGCGCGCGCATTCGGAAGCGCTCGATGTCGAATGCGAGAAGCCGATCACACCGCAAGAGGTGCGCGAAATTCTCGCAGGCGCGCCGGGCGTGAAGATCGTCGACGACAGAGCGGAAAATTATTTCCCGATGCCGAAGGACGCATCCGGCCAGGACGACATTCTGGTCGGCCGCATCCGTCAGGACATCTCGGACCCGTCGGGCCGCTCGATCGCGATGTTCGTTGCGGGCGACCAGCTTCTCAAGGGCGCGGCGCTGAACGCCGTGCAGATCGGCGAAATCCTCGTCCGCGCGGCGAAATAATCACTGCCGCGCGGCGAGCGTGCCGCCTGCCCATGAGAGCGGAAGCGCGGTCGCAACAAGACCCAGCGAGAACCACGCCGGCGCCATATCCCACATGGCGATGGCGCCGAGCGTACTGAGCAAAACACCGATGCCGCCGAGCGCAAGCGCATGGGCAACCGGCGCGCGCGGCGCGAGACGCCCTGCGATATATCCGCCCGCCACCCCATAGAAACAGCGATAGACGAAGGCGAGGACGGCGTCTCCCGTCTCCATCATCGGCTGTCCCCATGGCGGGTAGATTTCAAGCGAATGGAAGAGCTAATCCGTCGCAATGGACAGCGAGAAGATCGCCACGAGCCCGGCAACGATGGCCAGAATGCTCATGCCGATGCGACTGGGCGCTTCATTCGTCATGCTCCGACCCCCGCTCAGTTTCGCGCGCCAACCAGCGCGAAGGATGCGCCCTGCGGGTCGGCTCCCATGACGATCCAGCCGTCGCCCGGCACCTGATGCGGGCCCATGAGGACCGTGCCGCCCTTCTCGCCGATGCGCGTGACGGCGGCATCGATGTCATCCACGCAGAAATAGAAGTTCCAGACCGGAGACGGCATTTCGGCGGGCTTCCTCATCATGGCGCCGACTGCATCGCCGCCTGCCGCAAAGAGCTGATAGGTGCCCATTTCGCCCATATCCATCGCCTGATCCTTCGTCCAGCCGAAGAGACCCGAATAGAAGGCGAAAGTGGGATCGACCTCACCGCCATATAGCTCGTGCCAGCCGGTCGTACCTTGTGTGCCCATGGGCGGCAGGTTCATCGGTCCGCCCTCGCCTTTGAAAATGACGAAGGCCGCGCCTGCCGGGTCCGCGGCGACGGCGAAGCGGAGGATACCCGGGATATCCTCCGGCGCGCGAAGCACAGCACCGCCCGCGGCTGCAACACGCTCTGCATAGCGGTCAACATCGTCGACGCCGATATAGCCGATCCAGCCGGGCTTCATCCGGTCGCACTGTTCGGGCGGGATCGTCATCATGCCGCCGATGCCCGCATCGCCGACCAGGAAGCGTGTGTAAGGGTTGGGACTGTCATCGGCCGGATCAAGCTTCCAGCCGACAACGTGGGAATAGAATGCGCCTGCCGCATCGGCGTCCGTCGTCATCAATTCGTACCAGAGGAATGTGCTTGGCGCGGTCATCGTCGTCTCCGTGCTGGCTGCTTTTTATTTTGATATCAACGTATATAACCGAAGTCAAAGCCGAATTTGCGCCGGATGCGGCCTTCGCACATTAACCCGAAACCGATTGTGGCTTCATGCCCCCTTCAATCCTGCCGCCCGAGAGGTTATGTCCATTGCGAATATTCGACGCGCCGGGGGAGAAAGTTTATTCTGCCCAATGCCGGATCGGACGGCGCAAGCACCAAAGGACGGGATCATCATGGGCACTTACCGCTCACGCACAACGACGCATGGCCGCAACATGGCCGGCGCCCGCGGCCTGTGGCGCGCCACGGGCATGAAGGATGGCGATTTCGGGAAGCCGATCATCGCTGTGGTAAACTCCTTCACGCAGTTCGTGCCGGGGCATGTGCATCTGAAGGATCTCGGCCAGCTTGTCGCGCGCGAAATCGAGAAGGCCGGCGGCGTCGCCAAGGAGTTCAACACGATCGCCGTCGATGACGGCATCGCGATGGGCCATGACGGCATGCTCTATTCGCTGCCCTCGCGCGAGATCATCGCGGATGCCGTGGAATACATGGTCAATGCGCATTGCGCGGACGCCATGGTCTGCATCTCGAATTGCGACAAGATCACGCCGGGCATGCTGAACGCCGCAATGCGCCTCAACATTCCGGCGATCTTCGTGTCCGGCGGCCCCATGGAAGCCGGCAAGGTGGTTCTTCGCGACGAAAAGAAGGCGCTCGACCTCGTGGATGCGATGGTTGCGGCGGCGGACGACTCCTATACCGACGAGGAAGTGCAGACCATCGAGCGCTCGGCCTGCCCGACCTGCGGTTCGTGCTCGGGCATGTTCACGGCGAACTCGATGAACTGCCTCACCGAAGCGCTCGGCCTCAGCCTGCCGGGCAATGGCTCGACGCTGGCGACCCATGCGGCACGCGAACAGCTCTTCCTTGAGGCGGGGCGGCGGATCGTCGGGCTTGCCAAGCGCTTTTATGAGCAGGACGACCAGTCGGTTCTGCCGCGCAATATCGCCTCGAAGCAAGCCTTCGAGAACGCCATGTCGCTCGACATTGCGATGGGCGGCTCGACCAATACGGTGCTGCATATCCTTGCGGCGGCGCATGAAGGCGGCATCGACTTCACCATGAGCGATATCGACCGGCTGTCGCGCCGCGTGCCCGTGCTCTGCAAGGTGGCGCCTTCGAAGGCCGATGTTCACATGGAGGATGTGCACCGCGCGGGCGGCATCATGTCGATCCTGGGCGAGCTCGACCGGGGCGGACTGCTCCATGCGG
>JAJLKS010000162.1:0-2209 GCA_033838765.1 Alphaproteobacteria bacterium | reverse complement strand
CCGATGCGGATGAAGGCCGCGTTCATGCGCGCGCTCTTGCCCGCGATGCGGATGTCGGAGGCAAGCGTCAGCGCGAAGCCGCCGCCGCAGGCGGGTCCGTGAATGAGGGAGATGATCGCCTGCGGGCAGCGGCGCATGCGCATCACGATTTCGCTGATGCGGCGCTGCGCAACAAGGCCCGATTGCGGGCTGCCGCTTGTCGCGTCGGCATCCGGCCTGTTCGAGCGTTCCTTGAGGTCAAGCCCGGCGCAGAAGGCGCGGCCCGCACCTTTCAGCACGACGATGCGGACGGAATGATCCGTGTACAGCCTGCCGAAATAGTCCTGAAGTTCGTCGACGAGTTCCGGGTTCATCGCATTGAGCGCGTCCGGGCGGTTCAGCGTCACCCAGTCGACGGCGCCTTCCTTTTTCACGATGAGCGTCTTGTAGGTCATGGCGTCTCTCCCTTTGATATTGATTGGGGAGAGCCTAGCGTCTCGCTGTCGTGGTGCAACTGACGCAGCGGCGGGCTCAGCCGATATGCGCTTCCATTTCCTGCTGTATTGCGAGTGGCAGGTCTAGCCATCGGAGCGCCACCGCGCCACCCGGGTCGAGCCGCATGACCTCCGCTGCGAAGCGGAGCCGCCGCCTGTCGCCCGCCCAGTAAAGATGACCGCTGAGGATGTTGCCTATGGCAATCGCTTCGGCGAAACCTTCGATGCAGGCGCCGCCCGCCGACCAGTCGCGCGCGCGATGCTCATAGCCACCGATCTCGACCATGAGAAGCGGCGACGAAGCCCGGGCGGCATGACGCTCTTCGGGCATCTCGTTGCCGCGCAGATTTTCCAGCAGTCTTGCAAAAAGGGACATCGGCCTCCGGGGCTTCCGGGCGCATCGTCTTTGAATGGAGGATTTTCAGCGCGATGCCCGTCTGCCGCAAGCGCTTATTCAGCCGGGCGTTAACGCATTCTTGCCGCAGCGGATGACAGAGGGGCTTTCCTTGCGCTATAGCAGGCAAGTTTCGTCACTTTGGCCGGAGCCATCATGTCCCAGAAAGAAGCCAAGCCTGTCATGATCGAAGTCGGTCCGGGCGAGCTCATCGACAAGATCACCATCCTGAACATCAAGTCGGAACGCATGTCGGATGCGACAAAGCTTGCCAATGTGCGCCACGAGCTTGCGGTGCTCGAAGCCTCGCGCAGGGCCAATCTTCAGGACAGTGCCGATCTTCGCCGCCTCGAAGGCGATCTCAAGGCTGTCAACGAGGCGCTCTGGGTCATCGAGGACGATATTCGTCAATGCGAGGCGGACAAGGATTTCGGGCCCAAATTCATCGAGCTTGCCCGTTCGGTGTACAAGCAGAACGACAAGCGCGCCGCCATCAAGAAGGAAATCAACCTTCTGACGGGGTCTGCCATCGTCGAGGAAAAGTCCTACACCGAGTTCGAGTGAGCGCCGATCCGGCGTATAGCTTCCTCGTAGACTCGATCGACCGAAAGACCGGCCAGATCGTCCACTTCGATCGCGCCGAAATTCTCGCGGATGATGCCGGTGCGTTCGGCGGGCATGTGGGTTCCGAAGAGCGCGAGGCCCGGCGTGCCGAGATGGGCGGCAAGATGGCTCGGCCCGGTGTCGTTTCCGATTACGAAGCGCGCCCGCTTGAGTATGCCGGCAAGTGCCGTCCAGTTCGTCTTTTCGATGCAGATGCCGGGAATTGACCGTGCGAGTTCCACCTCGTCCGGTCCCGGCGCCAGCACGATTTCATATCCCGCCGCGATCAGCCGTTCGGCAAGCGCCGCATAATGCCGCCATCGCTTCTGCGGGTGGCGCGCCGAGCAGCCGGGGACCAGCACGATATAGGGCTTGCTGACGCCCACCTGTTCGAGAAGCGCGGATACGTCGTCGGCGAGCCATGAGACATCGGGCACGGGTGTGTGCCGCACGGTGAGGCCTGCGTCTGCGAGCTGTCCCGCGAGACGGTCGAGCGTGCGTATCCGTTTCGGATTCCTGGCGCGATGCGGATGGCTGCAGCCTTTCGCCGTGCCGGACCAGCGGCAGTCCTTCAGCATCCATCTGAAATAGAACGATGTGCGCGGCGAGTTCTGCAGGTCATAGACCATGTCGAACCCGGCAGCGCGCAATCGCTGCCGCAGCGCCATCATGCGGTCGAGCCGCCAGCGCGGTGCACGTTCGTCCACCATCACCTCGTCGACATGCGGGCAGCGTTCCA
>JAJLKS010000161.1:0-5212 GCA_033838765.1 Alphaproteobacteria bacterium | reverse complement strand
GCGCCGCGCATGGGCTTGCCGCACGGCTCGAAGCGGCGCCCCCGTCGATCCTGCCGCTGCCGGAGTTGATCGCCCGGGATTGCGCATCGCTGTCCGGCGTTGCCGCCGCGCTGAGGGCGCGCCTTGCCGCCATGCTTGCAGACGATCTGCCGCTGCTCGCCCGCGATGGCGGCTTCATCGCGAAAGGCGCCTCGGCCGAGCTCGACGAGACGCGCGCGCTCCGCGACGATGCGCGCAAGCTCATTGCCGGGCTGCAGGCGAAATATGCCGCCGAGACGGATATCGCCGTCCTGAAAGTGCGGCACAACAATGTGCTCGGCTACTACATCGAGGTGCCGCCGCGCCATGGCGAGAAGCTGACGAAGGAGCCCTTCTCGGGCGCCTATATCCATCGCCAGACCATGGCGAATGCGATGCGCTTCACGACGCCCGAGCTCGCCTCGCTTGCAAGCCGCATTGCGGAAGCGGCCGGACGCGCGCTCGAAATCGAACTTGCGATCTTTGAAGACCTCGTCGCGGCAACGGTGGCCGATGCTTCCGTACTGTCGCGCGCGGCGGAAGCGCTGGCCGCGCTCGATGCAACATCGGCACTCGCCGAACTCGCCGCGGAGCGGCGTCATGTCCGCCCCCGCGTGGATGGAAGCCTTGCCTTCGAGGTGAAAGCCGGACGCCATCCCGTGGTCGACGCCGCGCTCGCGAAGACGGGCGAGCAGTTCGTGCCGAACGACTGCGAGTTGGGGCCGAAACGCTTGTGGCTGCTGACCGGCCCCAACATGGCGGGCAAGTCGACCTTCCTCCGCCAGAACGCGCTCATCGCCATCATGGCGCAGATGGGCGCCTTCGTGCCGGCGGCGGATGCCCATATCGGCGTCGTGGACCGGCTTTTCTCGCGCGTCGGCGCGGCGGACGATCTTGCGCGTGGCCGCTCCACCTTCATGGTCGAGATGGTGGAAACGGCGGCCAT
This sequence comes from Alphaproteobacteria bacterium, assembly GCA_033838765.1. GTDB lineage: Bacteria > Pseudomonadota > Alphaproteobacteria > Parvibaculales > Parvibaculaceae > Parvibaculum. Next base: position 4,248 of record JAJLKS010000161.1, on the reverse strand, counting down.
CCTCAATCAGGCAGGAGAGCGTTCGCTCGTCATTCTCGACGAGATCGGCCGCGGCACGGCGACATATGACGGGTTGTCGATTGCCTGGGCCGCCATCGAACATCTCCATGAGATGAACCGTTCGCGCGCGCTTTTCGCCACGCATTATCACGAGCTGACCGTGCTGGCCGCAAAGCTGGGTTCCCTCGCGAATGCGACGATGAAGGTGAAGGAGTGGAAGGGCGACGTCGTCTTCCTGCATGAAGTGGGCCCAGGCGCTGCAGACCGCTCCTACGGCATTCAGGTTGCAAAGCTCGCAGGCCTTCCCGCGCCCGTCATTGCCCGCGCGCAAGCCGTCCTCGCCGCACTCGAAAAGGACGGCGAAGGCGCAAAGACCGCAAAGCTGATCGACGACCTGCCCCTCTTTTCGGCAAGCGCCACGCCTCAGTCCGTTGCGCGCGAAAGCGCGGTGGAGCAGGACTTGAAGGCGCTCAACCCGGACGACCTTACGCCGAAACAGGCGCTGGAATATCTCTACAGGCTGAAGACGATGTTGAGGGACGAGTAGGCCCCGGCACTAAAAAATAAATGTCATGCCCGGACTTGATCCGGGCATCCAGGACCGCTTGCTCCGCATGCGCCGCTCTGGATTGCCGGGTCAAGCCCGGCAATGACGAACAAGTGAGGTTTCGGGGGGAACTTACTTCCTTGCCACGTAGATGCACTCGTCGCGCAGCAGGCCCCACTTCACTTCTTCTTCCGGCTTGCGGCGATAGGCTTCCACCTTGAAGCCGGCATCCTCGAGCTTCTTCGCGAAGTCGCGGCCGTAATAGCGCTTGTGGTCGGTGCCTCCGAAATGGACGAAGCGTTCGTCCGGATCGGTGATGGCGGGGTTCTCGTAGGTTTCCTCGCGCGACAGGTTGATCGGCACCGAGAAGAAACCGTATCCGCCGGGCTTCAGCACACGGAACATTTCCTTCATCGCCGCCTTGTCGTCGTCCACATGCTCGAAGACATGGTTAGCGATCACGACGTCGAAGCTGTTGTCCGGCCGGTCGATCTTGGTGATGTCGAGCCGGAACTTCGCGATCGGCGAGTAGAGATCGGCGGGCTCATATCCCGGATTGTTCTTCATCGCGCGCATCAGCCATTTTTCGGGGCCGAATTGCAGGATCGTCTTTGCCGACAGGTCGATGCCGTGCTCGTCCAGATAGAGCTGGAGCAGCCGGTGGCGCTCGCGGCTGCCGCAATTCGGGCAGCGCGTATCCCAGCGCGATGGCCGGCCGACCGAGAGGAAAACCCCGTGATAGCCGCAGACGGGGCAGGTGCGATGGATCTTCTTGCGCGAGAATTGTGCGCGGTCCTTCCACCAGCCCTGCAGCAATCGGCTGAACACTTTCCGCCGGTCGATCTCGGTATTATGCGTCAAATCCAGTCCGCCTGTTCGGGCATGGCACACGGCCCGCACCCCTTGTGAAGTCCGGGTCACAATGTCGGCGATGCGATTCCAATGTCAAGCCGCGGGGCGGGCGCGGCACCCGTCACGGCGCCGCGCCCTGAAAGTCCGGCTGGTCCCCGTCAGATCTCGCTCGGCACGACATGCAGGGTTTCGAGCGATTTCCTGAGATCGATCACGCCCTGCGCGGGCTTATCGCCGCCGCATTTCTCAACGCCCGAAGCATGCAGGGCTTTTGCTTCATCCGCATAGGGCAGGTCTGCCTTGAACTTCATGGTGAACTGATACTGATTGTCCAGAATCTCGCACAGTTCCTCAGCCTCGCCCGCCGAAAGCTCTGCCGCCGGCGTTGGCGCGGCACGTAGCTGGGAGGCGCCCAGCGCGACCGCAGCGGCAATAGCGCAGGCGGCAAGGCGGCCTGTTTCGCCAATGAAACCGGAATGGCCGTATGACGATGTGCGGAACATGTCTTCCCTCCTTTCCGTGTACAATCACGCCAGGCGGGGCCGGTTGCATCCGGCCGGGCTTTGCCGCCCGGCAGACTTCACCTTGGTTCCGGGTGTGGCGACAACCCGGCGAAAATGTGACGAAAATTTGGGTTTCCATGAAAAAAACGTAATGATTTCTATGGCTTGGCATGCGAAGACTTCATGCCATGACACATCGCTTCCGCTCGCGCCTGTCTGCGCCTGTGAAGCGCCGATCTGTAAATCCGCGCCGGAACGGAACCGCCTTCCGGGCCAGAACCTGAGGATCAGCTCCCATGGGCCGCACCATGCCCAGCATGCTCGAAATCGCCGACCCGCAGGATATTCGCGAAAGGCTCGATGCCGTCCGCATGGGCGCGAAGGACGAACTGGCGCTGAAACGGGGCGTCGTCGCGGTGCTGAAAACCGCACTGACGGATGGCCGGGCAAAGGCGCGCGAGCGGCTGGAACAGGGCGCTCACAGGGGCCGGTCCTGCGCCGAAAGCCTCTGCTATCTGCAGGATGTCATCATCCGCGAGCTCTACACTTTCGCGACATCCCATGTCTTCCCCGCCGCCAATCCGAGCGAGGCCGAGCGCCTCGCCATTGCCGCCGTCGGCGGCTATGGCCGCGGCACGCTCGCCCCCGGCTCCGACATCGATCTCCTCTTCCTGCTGCCCTACAAGCAGACCCCCTGGGGCGAGAGCGTCGTCGAATACATGCTCTATGCGCTCTGGGATCTCGGCCTCAAGGTCGGCCATTCGACGCGCTCCATCGCCGATTGCATCCGCCTTTCGCGCGAGGATTTCACCATCCGCACCGCGCTCCTCGAAGCGCGTTTCATCTATGGCGACCGCCCGCTTTTCGACGAGCTGCAGCAGCGCTTCGACGATGAGGTGGTGAAAGGCACGGCAAACGAGTTTGTGGAGGCAAAGCTCGCCGAGCGCGATGTGCGTCACCAGCGCTCCGGCGAAAGCCGCTATCTCGTCGAGCCGAATGTAAAGGAAGGCAAGGGCGGTCTGCGCGACCTCAACACGCTCTGCTGGATCGCGAAATATGTCTACCGCGTGAAGCAGACCTCCGACCTCGTCAAGGTCGGCGTCTTCACGAAGGAGGAATACCAGACCTTCCGCAAGGCGGAGAATTTTCTCTGGGCGGTGCGCTGCGAGCTGCATTTTCTCACAGGCCGCGCCGAGGAACGCATCACCTTCGACATCCAGACTGAGATGGCAAAGCGGCTCGGCTACCAGGAGCATCGCGGGCTGAAAGCCGTCGAGCGCTTCATGAAGCATTACTTCCTTGTCGCCAAGGATGTCGGCGATCTGACGCGCATCTTCTGCGCCGTGCTCGAAGAGCAGGAAAAGAAAAGGAAGCCCTCCATCGGCCGCTTCATGCAGGCGATCCGCCGCAAGAAGGTCATTCGCGGCTTCGCGGTGGAAACGAACCGTCTCACCGTCACGAACGAAAAATTCTTCGACAAGGACCCGGTCAACATCATCCGCCTCTTCCACGTGGCGGAAGTCCATGGTCTCGATATTCACCCCGACGTGCTGAAGCTCGTCACGCGCTCGCTCGGCCTTGTGGATGCCTCGCTCAGAAAGAACGAGGAGGCAAACCGCCTCTTCCTTGAAATCCTCGCCTCGAAGAAGACGCCGGAAGCGACGCTCCGCCTGATGAATGAGGCAGGCGTGCTCGGCCGCTTCGTGCAGGATTTCGGCCGCATCGTCGCGCTGATGCAGTTCAACATGTATCACCACTACACGGCGGACGAGCATCTGCTGCGCGCCATCGGCATCCTGTCGGAAGTCGAGAAGGGCAAGGAGCGCGAGGAATATCCGCTGGCTCATGAATTGATGGGGAAGCTCAAGAGCCGCAATGCGCTCTATATGGCGGTCTTCCTGCACGACATTGCGAAGGGCCGCGACGAGGATCATTCCGACGCCGGTGCCGCCATCGCGCGCAAGCTCTGCCCCCGGCTTGGCATGAGCGAGGGCGAAACGGAAACCGTCGCCTGGCTTGTCCAGAACCATCTTGTCATGTCGGATGTCGCTCAGCGCCGCGACATTGCCGATCCACGCACCGTGCGCGATTTCGCCGATCTCGTGCAGAGCCCGGAGCGGCTGCGCATGCTTTATGTGCTGACGGTGGTGGATATCAAGGCGGTCGGCCCCGGCGTCTGGAACGGCTGGAAAGGGCAGCTGCTGCGCCAGCTCTATTTCGAAACCGAGGCGCTTCTCCAGGGCGGCGAAAGCACGCTCAATCGCAAGGGCCGTGTCGCGGAAGCCCAAGAGGCGCTTGCCGCCCGTCTTGGCGACTGGTCGAAGGCCGCGCTCGAGCGCTATCTGA
>JAJLKS010000160.1:0-3898 GCA_033838765.1 Alphaproteobacteria bacterium | reverse complement strand
GCCATGCAGGATCGAGGAGAGCGCCCATTGCACGTCCATGTTGACGAGCTTGATCTTCTGCTTTTCGTCGAGCTTGTCCTTCACCGCCGTTTTCAGGTCGGGGTTCTGCTCGGGATCCATCAGATATTCGTTCTCCATGTCGAAAGGCGCGGAGAAATCGACATATTTCGGATCCTGCGGGTCCCAGAAATGGTCGTGGGTCGCGGAAATGATCTTGTCGAAGGCGGTGGAGCGCTTGCCGTAGCGGTCCACTTCCATCATGGCGGGGAAATCGTCGGGCGCGACCGCTTCGTAGGCCGCATCGACCGTGATATTCGTCGTGATCTTGTTTGTCATGGTTCCTCCAAACCCCGGCTCAGCCGTCCGTTGAATACCAATATAAGGGCAAGGGTTAAGGGAAGCAAAATAAATGACGCCTCCGTCACGATTGGGGCGGAAATCAGGGAGATTCGGGATGAAAGAAGGTTTTGCCGAGACGGCGCATGGGCGGCTCGCCTGGGTGGAAAGCGGAGGCAAGGGCCCGGCGGTGATTTTCATTCACGGCAATTCCTCCTGCAAGGAGATGTTCGGGCGCCAGTTTTCCGCGCCCATGGCAGCCCGTTACCGCTTCATCGCCTTCGATCTGCCGGGGCATGGCAAGAGCGCGGATGCACCGGAACCCGCGAAAACCTATTCCATCACGGGCTTTGCCGACGCGGCGATGGCGCTGATGGACGCTCTGAAGGTCGAACGGGCGGTGGTGATGGGCTGGTCGCTTGGCGGCCATGCCGCGCTCGAGATGATGGCGCGCTGGCCGGGGACGCAGGCGGCCTGGATCACGGGGACGCCGCCCGCCGGCGGGGCCGACATGGGCGAGGCTTTCCTGCCGTCCGACAAGATGGGCCTCACCTTCAAGCCGGATTTCACGGAGGAGGAAGCGCGGACACAGGTGCAGGGCGGGCTCGGCGAAGATGTGCCTATGGAGCCATGGATGCTTGCAGCCTCGCTCCGCGCAGATGGGCGCTTCCGGCCCTTGATGCTGCAATCGGCGGTGGAAGGCCGCGACCTCGACGGGCGGAAGATTGCGGGCGAGGCGCCGCAGCCGCTGGCCGTGGTGACGGGCGGGGCAGAGCCCTATGTGAACAATGCATTCCTCGAGACAGTGACCTACCGCAATCTCTGGGACGGCAAGGTGCATGTGCTGCCGGGTCTCGGCCATGCGCCCTTCTGGGAAGCGCCGGACGTGTTCAACCCGCTCTTCGAGAGGTTTCTCGGCGAGGTGAGCTGAGGGGCGCGCGCCTCGATCAATTTGCGAAACGGAAATGCATCACGTCGCCGTCGGCGACGAGGTAGTCCTTTCCTTCGAGGCGCATCTTGCCTGCATCCTTGGCGCCCTGTTCGCCACCCAGCGACACATAGTCGTCATAGGAAATCGTCTCGGCGCGGATGAATCCCTTTTCGAAATCCGTATGGATGACGCCGGCAGCGGCCGGGGCGCGCGTGCCCTTGGTGATCGTCCAGGCGCGGGTTTCTTTCGGGCCGACGGTGAAGTAGGTGATGAGGTCGAGAAGGGCATAGCCCGCGCGGATGAGGCGCGAGAGGCCGGGTTCGGTGAGGCCGAGCGTTTCCAGATATTCGTCGCGGTCGGCGGGCGGCAATTGCGCCACTTCCTCCTCGATGCGGGCGGAAATGACGACGGACTGTGCACCTTCGGCCTTCGCGCGCTCCTCCACGGCTCTGGAATAGTCGTTGCCGGTGGCGGCGGATGCTTCTTCGACATTGCAGACATAGAGCACAGGCTTCGAGGTGAGAAGGTTCAGGCCTTCCCACGCCTTCATGTCCTCGTCCGAAATCTTGCCTTCGGCTGTGGCGATGCGCGCAGGGCGGCCATCGCGCAGATAGCCGAGCGCGATGTTCATCAGCTCGACCTGCTGTTTTGCTTCCTTGTCGCCGCCCTTGGCCTTCTTCTCGTTTGCGGCGACGCGCTTTTCGAGACTTTCGAGGTCGGCGAGCATCAGTTCCGTCTCGACGATTTCGGCATCGGCGAGCGGGTCGATGCGGTTTTCGACATGGGTGATGTCTTCATCCACGAAGCAGCGCAGCACATAGGCGATGGCATCGACTTCACGGATATTGGCGAGGAACTGGTTGCCGAGGCCTTCGCCCTTCGATGCGCCCTTCACGAGGCCTGCGATATCGACGAAGGTGAGGCGTGTCGGAATGATTTCCTTGCTCTTCGCGATCTGGCTGAGCTTGTCGAGGCGCGGGTCCGGCACCGCCACTTCGCCGACATTCGGCTCGATGGTGCAGAAGGGATAATTGGCGGCCTGCGCGCTCGCGGTCTGCGTCAGCGCGTTGAACAGCGTGGACTTGCCGACATTGGGCAGTCCGACAATGCCGCATTTGAAACCCATGAGACCTACTCTCCGTCGCTGTCTTGCTGTTTCGTTTTCTTCTTCTCGGGCTCAGGATTGAGCGCGAGGTGAACCTTGTTTGCGAATGTCGCGTCCTTGCCTTGCGCGAGGAGCGGCGCTGCATCCGCCATGGCGTCGAGCATGGGCTCTACCCAGGCTGCGTCCGCCTTCGAGAAATCGCCGAGCACATGGCCGAGCACGCGCTCCTTCGCGCCAGGATGACCGATGCCGATGCGCACGCGGCGGAACTCCGGGCCGATATGGGCGGCAATCGAGCGGATGCCGTTGTGGCCGGCCGCGCCGCCGCCCGTCTTCATCCGGACCTTGCCCGGCTCCAGATCGAGTTCGTCATAGAAGACGACCACATCGGCGGGGGCGAGTTTGTAAAAACGCATCGCCTCGCCGACGGCCCGGCCGCTTTCGTTCATGTAGGTCGTGGGTTTCAGCACGATCGTCTTCTCGCCCGCCAGCATGCCTTCGCAGACGATGCCCTGAAAACGTGCGCGCGGCGGAGAAAAGGAATGGCGGCGGACGATCGCGTCCGCCGCCATGAATCCGATGTTGTGCCTGTTCCGTGCGTATTTCTCGCCCGGATTTCCAAGACCGACGAGCAGGATCATCGCCGCCTCCCTTCAGGCAGCGAAGATCAATCTGCCTTCGCTTCTGCCTTGGCTTCAGCCTTCTCTTCCGCCTTGGCTTCGTTGTCCGCGGAGACGACGGCGGCCGGGGCGGCGATGGTCGCGATGGTGAAGTCGCGGTCGGTGATGGTCGGCTTCACATTGGCAGGCAGCGTGACCGCCGAAATGTGGATTGAGTCGCCCATCTCGTAGCCCTTGAGGTCGATGTCGATCTGTTCGGGGATCGCGGAGGCCGGGCAGGTGAGTTCGATCTCGTGGCGCACGATGTTCAGCACGCCGCCAGCCTTGAGGCCCGGCTAGGCTTCGTGGTTGTGGAAGTGCACGGGCACGTCCACGACGATGGTCGCATTCTTGCCGAGACGCAGGAAGTCGACATGGATGATGAAGTCGCGCACCGGCTCGAACTGCACGTCGCGCGGAATGACGCGCTCGGTCTTGCCGCCGATCTCGACATCGAGCGTGTGGCTCATGAAGGTACCGGTCTGGTAGAGGGCGCTCACATCCTTGTAGCTGACGGTGATGAGCTCGGGGGACTTCTTGTCACCATAGATGACGGCGGGGACGCGGCCTGCGCGGCGGAGCGAACGGACAGCCCCCTTGCTGCCTTTTTCGCGCGCCTCGGCCTGGAGCGTCTGGGTCTCGGCCATAGGTAATTCTCCAATGAAAACGGGGCCTTAGCGGCCCGCGTGCATAGCCCGCAAGTCTCCTCCAGGGGTGTGGAAGTGCGGGATCGCGCGCCTTATAGCGCTCGCGGGCCGAAAACTCAACCGGATAAGGGGCTTAGGGAAAGCAGCCGGGGTCAGTCGAAAAGACTGGAAACCGAGCGTTCTTCGGCCGTCCGGCGCATGGCCTCGCCGATCAGCGGGG
>JAJLKS010000159.1:0-21481 GCA_033838765.1 Alphaproteobacteria bacterium | reverse complement strand
CAAACTGACAAGATGTCAGTCTGTAAATATTTTGCAACGCAACATGAGTTTGGTCCGGGGATGGCGGTTCAGATCTGCCGCCCGGCCTTCTCCCAATAGGGCTCGCGCAGCTTGCGCTTGAAGATCTTGCCGGAATCTTCGCGCGGCAGATCGGTCTTGAACTCGACCATTTTCGGCACCTTGTAGCCGGCGACTTTGCCGCGCAGAAAGGCTTTGACGTCCGCCTCGGAAAGCTTCGCGCCGGGTTGCGGCTGGACGACGGCGCAGAGCGATTCGCCGAATTCCTCATCCGGGATTCCGAACACCGCGCAGTCGCCGACGCCCGGCATCTTGTGCAGCTCGGCCTCGATTTCGGCCGGATAGATATTCACACCGCCCGAAATCACCATGTCCTTGGCGCGGTCGCAGAGATAGAGAAAGCCATCCTCGTCGAGATAGCCGATATCGCCAAGCGAGATGAGACCAACCTTTTCTGCACGGCGGCGTTTCTCGTCGTCGCCATGATAGGTGAAGTCGGGAATGGTCGCGGTGCGGCAGACGACTTCGCCCGTCGCGCCGCGCGAGAGTTCATTGCCGTTCTCGTCGATCACCATGACCTTTGCGCCGTCGACAGCCTTGCCGACGGTACCGGGATGGGCGAGGTATTCCTGCGAATTGCAGAAGACGACCGCGCCCGTTTCCGTGCCGCCGTAATATTCGTTGATGACGGGTCCCCACCATTCGATCATGGCCTGCTTGACGTGAACCGGGCAGGGCGCGGCGGCATGAACCACGAAGCGCAGCGAGGAGAGATCGTATTTCTTCTTCACCTCATCCGGCAGCTTCAACAGGCGCACGAACATGGTCGGCACCATGTGAAGATGCGTGACCTTGTGCTTCTCGATCATCTGCAGCAATTCTTCCGGATCGAAGCGCGGCTGAAGGATCACATTGGCGCCGACGCGGAAGCCGAACAGGCCATAGGCATTGGGCGCGGAGTGATACATCGGACCGGTCACCACCGTGACCATTTCATGAGGCTCGCCATGCTCGGGATTGAAGCCCATTACCTTGCCGATGATGCTTGCCCAGGCGACAGCCTGCTCCGCCGTGGGCGCCGCGCGGCGAACGCCTTTCGGATGGCCGGTCGTGCCCGACGTGTAGATCATGGAGCCGGGCGGTTCCGCTTGGCCCGCCTCGATGGGCGCGAACTGCGACAGCCATTCGCTCCAGTCTTTCGTGCCGGCCGGTGCGCGCGCATCCTCAGCTGAAATTCCGTAGGCGGACATGATCTCGGGCGGAGTCGGTACGACGAAGACCGGCACATCCTTAGGGATCGCCGTTTCGATGCCGCGGTAGAGATCGGCGTGAATGACGACCGCCTTCGCGCCGGAGTTCTCGAAGATGTAGCGCGCCTCGTCCGGTGAATTGTGCCAGTTGACGGGCGTCGAATAGGCGCCGACAAGGCCTGCGGCAACGGAAGCCTCGAAGAAGGGAAAGTCGTTTCTGAGATAGACCGCGACCACATCGCCCGCGCCGATGCCGAGCGACTTGAAGCCGCTCGCCGCCCGCGCTGCCCGCAAGCCGATGGCGGCGATTTCCTCAGCGCGCGCTCCCGACCTGATCATTGCTCCCGGCATCGTCTCCTCCCCAGGTGACTGTTGTTTGCCGCAGAGTGTAGCAGGCCCCGCGCCGCCGCAAACCGGTTTTGCGGACAGGTGCTCCGCATTCACTCCCTTCCGTTACGGCAGCTTCGTCCCCAAAAATGGAACCGCAATGGAACCCGGACCCGGACTGCGCGTTCAACATGGCAACCGGCCGGGCGGCAAGACACCCGGCATTCAGTCACCACAGACGGAGACAGCTCATGTTGCGCAAGACACTCCTCGGTATTGCTCTCATTCTGCCGCTGGCGGGCGGCCTCGCGGCCTGCGACGACCAGGGCCCTATGGAAGAAGCGGGCGAGGAACTCGATCAGGCCGCGGAGAACATCGGTGAAGCCTTCGAGAGCGATGGCCCGGCCGAAGAAGCGGGTGAGGATATCGACGACGCACTGGGCAACTGACAGCGTCTCGCGCGCTGAGATGAACGCCTGCTCCATATGGGGCAGGCGTTTCATTTGTGCCGCTCAGCTATATCGTGCCTCGCGCTTCTTGCCTTCGTTTCCGGCCTTCACTTCGCCAAGCGCCCATTCGAGATCGGCGAGATAGGTGCCGGTGACGCTGTTGTGGAAGGGCGAGAGCATGAGGTGGAGGCCCTTGGGCTCGGTGGTGAGGCTCGTGAACCAGCCGCGCTCGAAGAGCTTGCCCCAGACGGCGAAGGGGTCCACCTCATCATGGGTGAAGGAGACGATGCCGAGCTGCGGATGCCCGAGCACGCGGAAACCGAGCTTCGCAACGCCGGCCTCGATCGTCTCGCGCGCATCCGTCACCTGTTTGTGCTTTGCGCGGTAGCCTTCCTCGCCGAGAAAATTCATGACAGCCCAGGCCGCGGCAATGGCGCCGCCCGGCCGCGTGCCGGCAAGCGTCGGCGTGACCATGCGGCCGCCGGGCCAGTCCGCGCAATCGAAGATCATGTGGGTGCGAAGTTCTTCCGAGCGGAAGAGAACGGTGGAAGCGCCCTTGGCGCAGTAGCCATATTTGTGGAGGTCGGCCGACATCGACATCACGCCCGGCACCTCGAAATCGAAGGGCGGCACATCGCCGCCATTCATCCGCACGAAGGGGGCGATATAGCCCCCGACACAGGCATCGACATGAAGCCAGAGCCCGCGCTTCGCGGCCATCGCGCCAAGCGCCCCGATCGGGTCGATGAGGCCATAGGGAAAGCAGGGCGCGGAGCCGACGATCATGATGGTATTGGCATCCGCCGCCTTTTCCATCGCGGCCACATCGGCAAGGAGATCGGCGCAGGGCACACGGCGGATCTCGATTTCCATCATCTTCGCCGCCTTGTCGAAGGCGGGATGCGCCGACCAGGGCGCGACGATATTGCAGCGGCCCTCGACGCCCTTCACCTTGCGCGCATAATCGCGCGCGGTCTTCACCGCCATGGTGATCGATTCCGTGCCGCCGGAGGTGATGTTGCCCACGCTGCCTTCCGGCCCATGAAGGAGGCCGAGGCCCATCGAAACGACCTCGTCCTCCATCTGCTTCAGGCTCGGAAAGGCCATCGGCCCGAGGCCGTTTTCCGACATGAACATCGTGTAGGCCTCTTTCTGGACCTCCGCGACGTCCGGCCCGGCGTTGAAGACATAGACTGCGGTCTTGCCTTCGCGCCATTTGACGTCATGGGCGCCGCGCCCTTCCATCTCGCCTTTGAGCTTGCCCCATTCGGTGCCATTTTTCGGCAGCGTCGTGCCCATGCCGGTCCTCCTTTACTTCGATGAGGCAAGACTAGCAGGGCGGGGCCGGGCATCAATGGTGATGATGCCCGCCCTCTCCCGCGCCATGATCGAGATGAAGCATGGGCGCAGGCCGTGCCAGATGCTCGCCGGAGGCGGGCACCGGCAGCTGGTCCCAGGCGACGGAGCCTTCCTCGCAGGTCTGAATGACGGGGAAGAAGAGCATCATGATCTCGGGGTCGTCCGGCAGCTTCGTCATGAAGGCGAATTCGTCGAACATGTCGTCGGCGAGCGGTCCGCCCTCCCATGTGACGCGGACGACGCCTTCGGTGATGGTCTTGCCATGCAGCGTATAGCTCTGCTTGTAGGGCGCCTTCTCGGTCCGCACCGTCCAGCCATGCTTGGGCTGCGGCTTGACGGCGATGACGCCTTCGGGAATGGCGATGGATATCGACGTCGTAGGAGAGCCGTCGCAGCCATGTGGCACGCGGAACGTTGCCTTGAAATAGCTGCCTGCTGCAGCTTCCGTCTGGTCGAGGACGACATGCGCGGCGGCGGGGAGGGCGGCCGCCGCGAAGATCGCGGCGGCGCGAATGGCGACAACAAGGTTTTTCATCGGCTTCATTTCCTCAGAATGCGACTCTGATCCCGGCGAAGACGCTGCGGCCCTCGCCCGGATAGAAGACATTGGTTGCGACGGCTGTGGCGTCGGTGATGGCGGAATAGGTCGAGATATAGCGCTTGTCCGTCAGGTTGCGCGCATCGACGAAGAGTCGGACGCCCTTTGAGATGTCGAAACCGCCATCGATGCCGATGATCGTGTAGCCCGGCGCCTTGAGCGTGTTGGCATAGTCGGCATAACCGCCATCCTTCACCCATTCGACTTTCGGCGCGATGTCCCAGCCAAGACCGTTCGGTGCAGGCGACTTGTAGCGCAGCGCCGCGACATAGACATGGGGCGGCATGCCGGCGAGCTTGTTGTCGCCATAGACCGCATCCCCGTCGAAATGGAAGTCGCTATAGGTATAGGCCTGTTCGAGCAGGAGGCGGCTTCCTTCGGGCAACGCGGCATCGAGACCATGAGCGCCGAGATCGAGCGTCAGCGATGCTTCGATACCCTGATGGATCGTCTTGTCTGCGTTGAAGGTCGATGCAGGGATACCGCCGCCGACCGTGAAGTTGATCAGTTCGCCCTTTACGCGCGCGTGATAGAGCGCAACGTCCCAGGCGACACTGCCGGTCGCCCCGCGTGTGCCAATTTCATAGGTGACGGCGCGCTGCGGATCGAGCGGCACGAACTGGAAGACGGTTGCCTGCACCAGCTCGGAGAAGGTCGGCGGCTCGTAGCTGCGGGTGACGTTTGCATAAAGCTGCGCGTTCTCGGTCGCATCCCAGATCACGCCGGCCTTGGGGCTCAGGGAGGAGAAGTCCGTGCTGTCGCTTTGCGCGGGAACGAGATCGTTGGTGAACTTGCGATAGGCGTGGATCGCCTGGACGCCGCCCACAAGTGCGATATCGTCGACAATATAGAACTGGTTTTCGGCGTAGAGCCGCAGATTGGTCGCGCTTTGCGTGCCGCTGGCGGTGAGCGCACCACGCGAACCGGCAATGTTCACGAAGCGCTTGGCATCGACTTCGCCCCAGGAAAGATCGCCGCCCACCGTCAGGATATTGCGATGCCCGGCAAGGCTTCCTTCATCGCGATAGCGCGTGAAGAGACCGGCGAGCGGGCCGCGCTGGTCGATCACCTGAAAGATCGGGTGATAGAGGCGCTTGTACCCCGCGTAGCCGCCGAACTCGAAAAGCCCGCCATTGTCGAGCTTGATTGCCGTCTTGTTGGCGAAACGCAACGAACGGACGTTGCGCTGCTGATGCTGAATGACATTGGCAGGTGCGGCCAATTCCGGCGTAACGAGCGCCTGCTGCAGCGTCAGCGTACCGGGCAGCTCCTGATCGACGATGTTGGAAAGAACATAGAATCGCGTTTCCGCACGGTCGTTGAAGCGATGCCCGATATTTCCGGAAAAGCGGATGCTCTCTTCGTTTTCGTGATCGCGGTATCCCGCAACATGATTGCCGCTGATTGCGGCGAAGGCGTCGGTCCGGTCATAGATGCGGGAGGCTTGCGCGTGAACGCGATAGGTGTCGAAACTGCCGCCCTCGAGACGCACGAGGTTCTGTGCATCCGATGAATAGGCAGTCGGCATGACGAAGTTGATCGCGCCGCCAAGCGACGACGAACCGAAGCGCAGGCCGTTGCCGCCCTTGTAGACCTCGATGTGCTGTGCAATCAGCGGATCGACTTCCTGAAAATCCGCCGAACCATCGGCGAGATTGAAGGGGACGCCATCCTGCAGCAGTTCGAGACCGCGCATGTGAAAACCGCGCGAGAGGCCGGAACCGCGCACCGAAAGACGGACTTCAGCGCCATAGCGCTTGCGTGCGAAGACGCCGGGCGTGAAATCCATCACGTCTTCGATATTGTGGGCATAGGTGTCCTGATACTTCGCCGCCGGCACGACGCTGACCGCGCCGGGTGTACGGGCCATCTCGCGCTGCGTCTGCGTAACGCTCGGTACGGTGAGGGTGCCCGGCCGTTCCGGCAGCGCGGGGAGCCCCGATAGCGGATTTGTCTCCAGTTCGAATTTCTTCGGATAAATGTCGATTTCGAGAACGGGGCCTTCGGCCTCGCGCTCATCGGCATGCGCCGGAATGGACAGCGGAAAGAGAAAGCACAACGCAGCCGCGCTGCGCATCAGGGATGCACGGAAACTCATATTGCCTCGCCAGAGAAATGTGCGCCCGCTCGCAATTCCACGCGGCAGGCGTCGTTATGGATCAACGGAATTCAGAAGTTCCGGATCAGGCCGGCGGTGCGCGCGGGTGAGTATGGCTCGTATGAGCCTGGATCAGGGCTGCCTGTCCGGCGATGACGGGCAGGGGCTGCGTCCAGTGAAGGACCGGCAGCGACGCAAGCGCGGAGAGAATGGCGCCGCCGCAATGATGAATGCAGGAAGTGCAGTCATGGCTCGCCTTGGCCGGAGCATGCTCGACGGGCTTGCCCTCGGCATCGAGATAGACGGTCTTCCACTCGCCGCCCGAACAGATGACGGTCTCGAAAAGGCCATCCGTGGCGGAGGATGAAAGCTGCGCCGAAAGCGGCGTGGCGATATGAAGGAAGATCGCCAGAAAGGCAAAAAGCTGCGCCGCGCCGAAGCGGCGCCGAGCCCCAATGCCATATGCCGAGAAATTCCCCATAGCGAAAACTCTACTTCATGAAGGGCTGTTGCGCCATTGCCCAAGTGCCCCGGGCCGGGGCGCAGTTTGTCGCAGACGCCCGCCCTTTCTGCCTATACTGGCGCCAAAGGGAACCGGAAAAGGGAGGGGCAAATGGCCCGATATGAAGACCTGCTTTATGAAGTGAAGGGCCGTGTGGCGGTGCTGACGCTGAACCGCCCGGACAAGCTCAATGCCTGGACGGCGGCTATGGAGCGCAGCGTCAAGCAGGCAATGGCGGCTGCCGTGGCCGATGACCATGTCCGCGCGATCGTGGTGACGGGCGCGGGGCGGGGTTTTTGCGCCGGGGCCGACATGGGCCTGCTGCAGCAGATAAAGCCCGAGACCTGGGAAGACCGCGAGCTTGCGGCAGCCGCGCGCGAGGAGACATTCGATTTCGCAAGCGGCCTTGGTCCCGATGTCGCCCCGCATTATGGCGGCCGCTTCGGCTATCTCATGCAGGTGAAGAAACCCGTCATCGCTGCGATCAACGGTCCGGCGGCGGGCCTTGGTCTCGTCTTCGCGCTTTATGCGGATATCCGCTTTGCGGGTTCGGAGGCGAAATTCACGACCGCCTTTGCAAGCCGCGGTCTGATTGCCGAGCACGGCATTTCCTGGCTCCTGCCGCAGCTTGTGGGGCATGCTCATGCGCTCGACCTGCTCATGTCGGCGCGCAAGGTGATGGCGGATGAGGCCGAGCGCATCGGCCTCGTGAACAAGGCTTTCCCGCAGGAAAACTTCATGGCGAATGTCATGGACTATGCGGCGATGCTCGCCGAAACCGTCTCGCCGCGCTCCATGGCAGTGATGAAGGCGCAGGTCTGGAAGGCGCCTTTCCAGAGTTTCGGCGAGGCGCTTGCGGTCGGCGACAGCGAAATGCAGAAGAGCTTCGCAAGCGAGGATTTCAAGGAAGGCGTCGCGCATTTCGTCGAGAAGCGCACCGCGAATTTCACCGGCCGATAGACGTCTGGAATGCCGAAACGAAAAAGGCGCGGGATTTCTCCCGCGCCTTTCTTTTTTGCCGCGATGCTTCTCAGAACGAGAAGGTCACGCCTGCCAGCGCCTCGATACCCGGCGCCTCAAAGCCGTGGGCCGGCTCATACTGCTTGTCCAGGAGGTTATTCACCGCTGCCGTGAGCTTGACGCTGTCATTGAGCTTATGCGAGGCGGCGATGTTCACGACCGTATAGGGCGCGGGATAGACATAGAAGCCGAATCCGTCGCGCGGGACATCGCGGTACGGGTCGATCCATTGAGCGTTGGCGGAGAAGACCGTTCCGGACCAGGGCTCATAGCTCGTTGTGAGGCCGACTTTGTGCCGCGGACGCCGCGTCATTGTGTTGGTGAACACATCGGCATCGACGATCGTCCATGTGTAGTCGATGCGCGCCGTCAGCCGGTCCAGGGGATTGATCTCGACAAAGGCTTCGATGCCCTTCGCCTTGAACTCCTCGATATTGACCGCCGTCGAGTCGAAGCCGATGAATACGATGGCAACGGCGTCTTCCACTTCCGTATCGAACCACGTCGCACCGGCAAGCGCCTTGCCGTCGAAGAAGCCCTGTTCGATACCCGCTTCCCAGCCCTTGCTCTTCTCGGGCTTCAGGTTCGGATTGCCGATATAGAAATTGCCGAAATTGTTGGGGTCAAATCCGAAGCGCTGATAGAGCGAAGGAATCTTGAAGCCCGTTCCATAAGTGAAAGTCAGGCGTGTATCCGTTTCCGGGTGGTAATAGCCCGGCGCAATAGTGAAGGAAAAGCGGTTGTCGTGGTCCTCCGGCATGTCGTAGCGCGTGCTGACGGTGGCGAAGAGGCGCTCGCCGAATGTCATGTGATCGGCGAGATAAACGGCCGTGTTGCTGGTATCCGCCTTCGAATCAAGCGTGATGACGAAACCGTTGAAATCGCGAAAGCCGTTCGATTCGAACTTGTCGATTGTATGCGATACGCTGAATGTCAGCCTATGCGAAGGATGTAGGTCGACTGCATTGTCGAAACTGGCGGTGAGCGTTTCGCCGAGATTTTCGGTTGTGATCAGATTGACCGAACCGCCGGCATCCGGATGGTCAGACGAGTCGGTTTGCTGACGTGTATAGCCAAGCGCCAGCTTCGGGCGCCACTTGTTGCCATAGAACCGGCCGGAAATATCGCCCGAAACGAAGAGGCGCTTCATTTCGAATATGCTGTCGTAGTTCTGATAGGTGTTTACGAAGCCGGCGGTAGAGCCGTCTTCGTCGGTATCCGTTTCCGAGTCCGAGTACTGGACGAATAGCGATGCGTTCAGATTTTCGTTCAGCCTTGTGCCGACGCTGCCCGATGCAGAAAACAGCTCGCTGCCATCCTTTTCGTCACCCATGCCGCCATGCAGGCGCGAGGGCGTGATGTCGTTGCCATTCGTTGCTTCGCGCCCAAGCGAGAAGAAATAGTCGGTATCGCTGAAGCTGCCGCCCGTGCTCGCATAGGTGTTGAGCGTGCCGAGCGTGCCTCCTTCAACGCGAAGCGTCGAGCGGGGCTCGCTGCTGCCGCGCTTCGTGATGATGTTGATGACGCCGCCGATCGCCTGGCTGCCGTAAAGCGCGGATTGCGGCCCGCGCACCACCTCGATGCGATCGACATTGTCGAGCGGAATGCTGGCAAGGTTGGCCGCGCCGCCCGGCGAGGAGGGATCGTTCACTGCAAGCCCGTTCACCATTACCAGTGTCTGGTTGGAACTCGCGCCGCGCGTGAAAACGGATGTGAGCGTGCCGCGCGCGCCTGTCTCGACGATATGAAGGCCCGGCACGGAGCGCAGCGCGTCGGTCACGTCCCGATACTGGAACTTCTCGATCTCGTCCGCAGTAATGATGGTATAGCTCGACGCCGCTTCCTTTGTCGGAACCGGCTCTATGCCTGCCGATATCAAAAGTTCGGGTGTCGTGATTTCGGCTTCTTCCGCCTGCGCGGGTGCGGCGGCATAGGCCGCCAGCGTCAGGGCCGAAATGGCCCCCAAGGTTGTCCTGTTCATTGAAACTCAGGTCCTGTCTGTCTGGCGCGGCCACCCCGGCCGCATGGCGCCGGACAGGAAAGACAGACAGACGAAACGGAACGCCGGGGGCTCATGAAACCCCAGGGCAGGCCGTCCCCCCTGGCAAGCCCCCCGGCCACGGCAGATGACGTACCCGGTGGCAGGTCTCCTGGCTTGCGGGTCATCGGCCTCGTTCCGTCTTCCCGGGATGCCGGCCCCGAAGGACCTGTGCAGCCAGTGACGTATGTGGAACGGAGCCTCGCCGCTTACAGTTGCGGGGGCAGCCAGGGAATCGGCGCTTTGCGCCTCACCCTGTTCCCTCTTGCCTCCTGACGCAGCCTTGCGGCCACGTCCGGAACCATCGAGTGGCGCGCATCATAGGGATGACGACGTCCTTGTCAAATTCGCCGTTTTAGGCTTTGGCGCTGGGCCGGGCCGACATGGCAGTGTGCCAGCGCAGCAGGTCGGCATGTTCCGGCTTCGGCTCGTGCTTCACCCATTTGGCGAAGTCGATGCAGACCAGCGCCGTGATATCCGCAAGCGAGAACCGGTCGATGGCGATGAAATCGCGGCCCGCGAGACGCCCGTTCAGCATCTCGAAGAACTGCTTGAGGCGGACGGAGCCGCGCTCGGCAAGGGCAGGGATCTGCTCGAGGTCGAGCGGGCCCGGCAGCGCGCGCCCGGCCATGCCCTTCGAGGTGTTACGCAGAATTTCTGCGATCGGCATGAAGCCTTCGAATTCGATCCGCGCATTCCACGACAATACGAGACCCTTTTCTTCCGGTGTCGAACCGAGAAGGGCAGGCTCCGGTTTCACGGCATCTGCCCAGGCGGCGATACCGATATTTTCCGTGAGGATGGTGCCGCTATCGAGCTTCAGCGCAGGGACGGTGCAGGCAGGATTGATCGCGCGATAGGCCTCGCTCAATTGCTCGCCGCGCGCGAGATCGATCTGAACCGTTTCGTGCGCGAGACCCTTTTCCGCGAGCAGGATGCGCGCGCGGCGCGGGCTGGGCGCGAGGGCGAAGTCATAAAGAATGGGGGCCATGGCGCTTCCTCACTTGCTGGACGGGGCGGAATGGTCCGCCTTTTGCTGGTTTTGGCGTGATCGTAGCCAATATCGACGGGGGATGTCTCGTAATGAAACTGTTTCGGCCGACCCGGCTCAAAATGACTTTGTCGGGCCTCACACTCGCCCTGACCGCAGGCGCGGCTTTCATGGTTCTGGGCGCGGAGCCGGCCCATGCCTGTTCACCGGGCGGCGGCAGCCCGCTTTCGCCGTTCATCAACATCATTTCCTGGCTGCTTGGCCGCTAGGCGGCACCAGCGGCACGGACAGAAGCCGGAAACGAGAAAGGCTCCCGCGCCATGACGCGCCGGGAGCCTTTTCCGTTTTCGAACCTGGTCGGAGTGGCAGGATTCGAACCTGCGACCCCCTCGTCCCGAACGAGGTGCGCTACCAGACTGCGCCACACTCCGTGCCGGTTCGAAGGCGGCGTTATAGCTGCCAAACCAACGGCCCGCAAGCGCGATCCCGAACGATTCTGCGCCTTTCGGACGGCTTTCCCGGCAGGTGGCGCCGGTTGCGCCCCCCGGGCGATGCCGGTATGTTCCGCCCCGTTTCGCAAGCCCTGCCGAAAGGGTATTTGCGCCTGCTGGGGCGTAGCCAAGTGGTAAGGCAGCGGATTTTGATTCCGCCATTCGGAGGTTCGAACCCTCCCGCCCCAGCCAGATTTCGCAGCAGACCGGACAAGCGAACGCCGCCGAACCTGAGGTCCGGCGGCAGCTCGATTTTCCGGTCGAAGCCGGCGCTCAGAATTCGCAGCGATAGGGGCCGGATGCGCTGTCGATCGTCATGACGGCGCTGTAGCGGTCGCGCGGGCCGCGATTCACTTCCGTGACCGAGACGACGGCGTCGCCCTCCGGTCCGATCTCGTATTCGCCGCCCTGCGAGACATTCGACGTGCCGCCGGGGCCGGAGCGTTCCATCGACATCTGATAGCTGCCATAGGTCCCTGGCGCGCCATAGACGACGCTTTCGAGGCGCATCATGCCGCCGGGCATGTCGAAGGCGCGGATCTCGCAGGCTTCATGGGGCGCCGCAGGATGGGCCGGTGCGGCACCAGCCGCCGCGCAGCCAAAGAGAAGGGGTATGCACACCAGCGACGTCAATTTCATGCTCATGGGTCTGCTCCCGTTTAGAG
Source organism: Alphaproteobacteria bacterium (assembly GCA_033838765.1). GTDB lineage: Bacteria > Pseudomonadota > Alphaproteobacteria > Parvibaculales > Parvibaculaceae > Parvibaculum. Next base: position 9,675 of record JAJLKS010000159.1, on the reverse strand, counting down.
GCGCGGGAGGCAGCGGAATGCCGCCTCCCGTCGATGCCGTGTCAGTAGCCGCCCTGAATGACGACCGAGGTATTGCCGTAGCCGGTCTGGACGGTGTTCGCCTTCTGGCCATTGCCGACCTGGATGGTCGCGGCGGTGTTGTTCGAGCCGAGCTGGTCGGTCGTGGCCTTGTGGTTGGAACCGATCTGCGCGATGCCCGAGGTGTTGTTGCGGCCCGTCTGGATCGTCGTCGCCGTGTGGTTGCGGCCTTCCTGACCCGTCACCGCGTAGTTGTTGCGGCCGTACTGGTCGGTCAGCGCCGAGTTCCGGTTGCCGATCTGCTGCTGGTAGAGATAGTTCCACTCGCCAGACTGTACAGCCTTGGAATGATTGCGGTTGCCGTAGGTGTCGATCGTGCCCTTGTTCTTGTAGCCGTTCTGCGTGTAGACGCCGGTGTTGAACTTGCCGCTCTGATAGACCGAGGCCGAGTTGCCGGCATTGGCGCCGGTGATACCGGCTGCCATCAGGGCTGCGATGGCGCTCGAGGCGATAAGGAACTTCTTCATTTTGCAATCTCCTGGTTGGGACCGTCCGGTATGGCGCGTCCTGTTGACGATGCCTTTTTATCGGTGGGTGCCTGAGTGCAGCCTGAAGCGCGCATTCATTTTTCGTTCACCAACGAATTTTTCTGAAAAATTTTCTTGCGGTGTGAGCAGAAAGGAATCCCGCGCGCGAGTATCCGGCGGAATATGAACGCCCGCTGAACGGTAGCTTCAGCAGACGGTCAATGGCGTCGGCTTAGAAGACAGGCAATGCGTTCGCTGAAGAACGCCGATTGCGCAGGAGAAGGATCATGAAAAAGCCGATAGCCGCCATTGCCGCCGCGATGCTCTCCCTCTCGCTTGCAGCGCCCGCATGGGCCGGCAGCAGCGCCACCGTCGATCAGGTGGGCGACGGGAACTACATGCTCGTCGTTCAGAACAGGAACGGCACCAAGGTGACGACCGCCCAGGTTGGCACGCTGGAGCATTATCAGGCGAAGAAGAAGGAGCGGGCGGCTGTGTTCAGCACGACGAAAGCGCCGCGCCCTGTTGGTGTGAAATCGGGCGGCAGGCGTTCGGGTTGCCCGGCCGGCAGCTTCGTCTATCCGGACCTGAGCGGCTATCTGATGCAGGGCAAGAATAGCGCCGGTGTCGTCCAGGCGGGCGCCAACAATACGGCGATTGCCACGCAGTCGGGCGCGAACAACCGCTCATTCACCATCCAGCAGGGCAACAATCACTATGCCGAGACAAATCAGACCGGCAACAACAACAGCGCCGTGGTCGTGCAGCGCTGCTGAAGCGGCGGCGCTTCAATGCGCCGCCGTATCCTGCACCTGCAATTCGTAAAGCGTCTTGTATAGACCGCCGGCCGCGATGAGTTCGGCGTGAGAGCCGGTTTCGCGCACCTCTCCGCCGGAGAGAACGACGATACGGTTTGCCTCACGGATCGTCTGCAGCCTGTGGGCGATGATGATCGAGGTACGGCCCTCCGTCACCTTCGCCAGCGCATCCTGGATGATGAGCTCGGTTTCGGTGTCGATGCTTGCCGTCGCTTCGTCGAGAATGAGAATGTCCGGATTCATCGCAAGCACACGTGCAAAGGCAAGAAGCTGGCGCTGCCCGTGGCTGAGGTTGCGCCCGCGCTCGGTCAGTACCGTGTCATAGCCCTGCGGCAGCATGCGGATGAAGGGATCGGCATGAACGAGCCGCGCCGCTTCCCGCGCCGCCTCGCGCGAAATCGCGGGATTGCCGAGAATGATATTGTCGTAGACCGTGCCGGAGAAGATGTGAAAGTCCTGCAGCACGACGCCGATACGCTGACGGATTTCGGAAGGCGCAACATCCATGATGTCGACATCGTCGATCAGGATTGAGTCGCGCGGCACGTCGTAGAAGCGGCAGAGAAGGCGGATCAGGCTCGTCTTGCCGGACCCCGTCGGTCCGACGATGGCGACCTTTTCACCCGGCTTTATGTCGAAACTCACATCCTTGAGGATCACCGTCTCCGGCGAATAGCCGAAAGTGAGATGGTTGAAGACGACATGGCCCGCGCCCTTTTGGGGCAGAGGCTTCGGGTCGGCCGGAATCTCGAGCCTTTCGTCCCAGTCGAGCGCCTGGAAAATGCGCTCGCAGCTCGCCATCGCGCGGAAGACGACGTTCCATTGTTCGCCCATCGCCACGATGGGGCGGAACATCATGTCGGCGAACTGGGCAAAGAGGATGACGCTGCCAAGCGTCGCAGCCCCCTCGAAAACATGCTGCCCGCCGAACCAGACGATGGCGGCAAGCGCGAGGAAGGCCATGCTGTCCATTGCCGGGCCGTAATAGGATTCGATGCGGACAGCCTTGTTTTCCTCGACGCGGTTTTCCTCGTTGATGCCGGTATAGCGCTGATAATTGATGTCCTCTCGCCCATAAAGCTGCACCACTTCGATGCCGGAGAGGTTTTCCTGCAGGTTCTCGTTGAGCCGCGACATGGTCGACCGGATATTCCGGTAGACCTGCCGCGAGACGACGCGGAACAGCCATGTTGCCAGCGCCGCCACCGGGAGCAGCAGCATGAGTTCGAGCGTCAGCGCCGGATTGAGCGCGAACATGACGGTGATGGCGACGAAAAAGGGCACGAATTCGCCGAGCAGCACGCCGAAGCCCGCCAGCAATTCGAACAGCGTTTCGATGTCGTTGGTGAGGCGCGTCATTACGCGCCCGACGGCGACCCTGTCATAGAAGCTCGACGGCAGCTTCTCGAGATGGGCGAAGAGATCGCGGCGCAGGTCGCGCAAGCCGTTGAGAACGGTGCGCGCGAGCATGATGCGGAAGCCATGCCCGAATATCGCCCAGAGCACTGTCCAGAGTGCAAAGAGCATGCAGGCCGAAAGGATCGGGTGGACTTCGAGCGAAGTCGCGAGCGCATAATTGAGAGCCTTCTGGCCGAAATCGGGCGCCTCCTCGCCGGAAGCCGGCAGCAGGATACCGTCAACCACCACGCGGCTGATGACGACCGGCGCAAGCACCGCAAAGCTCGCCGCCAGAAGAACGAAGGCGAGCGCGATGAGGCCCTGCCGCCGGTAGGGCCGCATCCAGGCGAGCAGGCGGACGAGCAGGCCGAAATCGAAGCCGCGCGTTTCGATATCCGCATCGAACACGGCATAGTCGCGCTTCGGCTTCGGCTGTGCGGCTTTATCGCTCATGTGCCGCCTCCGCTTTCCTGTTCGAGAGCCTGTTGCAGCTCGTCGCGTCTGCCCTGCTGGCGCTCCAGCGTAGCGTAGAGCCCGTTGCGCTCGATCAGCTCCTTGTGCGTGCCGGTCTCGGCGATGCGGCCTTCGTCCAGCACGACGATCCTGTCCGCATGGCGCGCCGTCGAAACGCGGTGCGACACCATGATGGTGGTGTGCCCGCGCCGCAGCTCCTTGAGACGCGAGAGAATGAATTCCTCGGTTTCTGTGTCTACCGAAGAAAAGCAATCGTCGAGCAGCAGTACCGGCGTCTCGCGGATGAGGCCCCGGGCAAGGCTCGCGCGTTGCTTCTGGCCGCCTGACAGCGTCACGCCGCGCTCGCCCACCAGCGTTTCAAGCCGCTCCGGCAGACGCCGGATCGTGGTTTCGAGATCGGCACTCTCCGCCGCGCGCCAGACCTCATCGGTCGCGCGGTCGGGATTGTCGTAGGAAATATTCTGCGCGATATGCGTCGCAAAGAGGAACGGGTCCTGCGGCACCATTGCTATCTGCCCGCGCACCTGCGCCACCGGCAACATGCGGATATCGCGCCCGTCGAGATAGATCGAGCCGGGGGGCGGGTCGAGCAGGCGGACGATAAGCCGGAGCAGCGTCGACTTGCCCGACCCGACGCGGCCGAGCAGGGCGATCATCTCGCCTTTCCTTATCTCCAGCGACACATCCTTGAGTGCCGGCCAGCCTTCGCCCTTCTGCGCGGGGTGGGTGTAGGAGAGATGATGAATGGTGAGCGCGCCGCCGATCGTGTCGAGCGGGGCGGCATCGGGCGCATCCCGGATTTCCGGCTCGTGATCGAGAATCTCGAAGATACGCGCCGCCGCCGACCCGCCGCGCTGGAACAGCGTGACCATGATGCCGCCTTCGCGGATCGGCGCAAGCATCATGCTGAGATAGAAGAGGAAGGCGGTGAAGGTGCCGAGCGTCAGCGAGCCTTCCAGCACCTGCATGCCGCCATAGCCCACCACGACCAGCGTGGTGAAGCCGGTGGCGATCAGCATGGCCGAGGTGAGGCCCGAATTGAGCGACATCAGCCGGTAGTAATCCTTCGCGTAGCGGTCCGACGCCTGCTCGAAGCGCGCCGTCTCGCGGTCTTCCTGTGCATGGGTCTGGATGGTGCGTATACCGTTCAGGTTTTCCTGAACCTGCGATGAAAGGTTTGAGAAGCCCTCCTGCACCAGCGTCGACTGATCGAAGATGCGCCTGGCGATAACCCAGCCGATCACTGCGAAGACGGGCAGGGCAGGCACCAGCAGCAGCGTCAGCATGGGCGACTGGAAGAACATGAAGATGAAGGCGATGATGCCGGAAAATCCCAGCACGAAAAGCAGCCGCGTGCCCATGCCGATGAGCTGGCGGATCAGCATGATGTCGTTGATCGCCCGCGCCATCAGGTCGCCGGTGGTGAATTTCGAGAAGAAGGCAGGACCCTGCAATTCGAGATGCCAGTAGAGCCGCTGACGAAGCTCGAAGGCGGCATCGACGCCCACTTCTCGGACGAAACGCCGCCCCGCATTGAAGGCGGCATAGCGCAGGACCATCAGCCCGAGGATCGCAAGCGCAGGCATGGCAAGCCGGGTGTCGCCCGCAGCGATGCGGTCGATACCGAGCTTGAGGAACAGCGGCATGAATGCTTCAAGGAGTCGGCCCAGATTGATGAGCGACATGCCGCCCCAGAAACGCCATTTGTGCTTCTGGACGAGCGGCACCAGCCGCCAGAGCGGGTGTCCATGGACGTGTCGATCCACTGGCTGGCTGGGCGATTCCACGGGGGAACATCCGCTATTCGGCGAGGGGGAGGCCCCCGCGCCACGATGGTGCCGGTGCCCCTGCGACCGTCCTCAGACGGCGGAGAGGCTGTGCTTCCTTGGGAGTTTGACTTCGTTTTCCCGACTATACGCTTGCCCGGCCGATTCGGAAGCCGCATCCCCCGCCATCGTCGCACAGCCGTCATGGAATTGAGGTAGCAGCAGGTGAGACGCGGGCCATACCGCTCGCGATCCCAATCGAGCGGAGTTCTGCCTTGCCGGACAGTTATGCCGAAGTCCCGACCGAAACGCTCAGGCCCGCCGCGCGTCAGGATGTGAAGAAGAGGCTCGGTGCGGCGGTCCATCGCCACAAGCCCGCGTCGCGGGCAGGCCTCACGGAGAGGCTCTTCACCTGGCTCTTTACCGGCCTCGTCTATCCGCAAATCTGGGAAGACCCGGAGGTGGACATCGAGGCGATGGCGCTGACGCCGGACATGAATCCCGATACGCGGATTCTCGCCATCGCGTCGGGCGGCTGCAACGCGCTGTCCTATCTCACGGCGGCGCCCGTGCGTGTCACCGCCATCGACCTCAATCCGGCCCATGTGGCACTCGTCCGGCTGAAGCGGGAAGCGGCGCGGAGCCTTCCCTCGCACGATCACTTCTACCGCTTCTTCGGCGATGCCGATGCGCGAGAGAACCTCGGCGACTATCGCCGTTTCCTGCGTCCGCGGCTCGACGAGACGACGCGCGCCTGGTGGGACAAGCGGCCCTTCGGCCTGCGCCGCCGCATCTCGCTTTTCACGCGCGGCTTCTACCGACACGGCCTGCTTGGCTATTTCATCGGCTGGGCGCACCTCGCGGCGCGGCTATACGGTGTCTCCTTCCGTGAGTTGCTGGAAGCGCCGACCCAGGACGGCCAGCGCCGCTTCTTCGACAGGAAGCTCGCGCCATTGTTCGAGCGCAAGACGATCAAATGGCTCACCACCCGCCAATCGACGCTTTACGGCCTCGGCATTCCGCCCGCGCAATACGAAGCGCTGGCAGGCGGACGTGAAATGCGGCTGGTGCTGCGCGAGCGTCTCGAACGGCTCGCCTGCGCCTTCCCCCTGTCGGAAAATTATTTCGCCTGGCAGGCATTCGCGCGCCAGTACGCGCCGGATGGCAAGGGCCCGTTGCCGCCATATCTCAAGCGAGAGAATTTCGCCGCGCTGCAGGCCCGCGCCGGCAATGTCGAGGTGCTGAACGCTTCCTATACCGATCATCTGCGCGCGGCGCCGGAGGCGAGCTTCGACCGCTATGTCCTGCTCGATGCGCAGGACTGGATGACGGATGCGCAGCTGAACGATCTCTGGACCGAGATCACCCGTACTGCGCGGAAGGGCGCGCGGGTCATCTTCCGCACCGCTGCCGAGCCGACGCTTCTGCCTGGACGCGTGAACGAGGCGATCCTGTCGCGCTGGGACTACCGTGCAGATGAGTCGCTTGCCTTCACCGCGCGCGACCGGTCATCCATTTATGGCGGCTTCCACCTCTATGTGCTGAAGGACTGAAGCGATGAGCGCTGTGGAGAAGGGCGAGGACGGCCATGCAAGACTGATGGATCGCGTCTATCGCACGCAGCGCCATTTCTATGACATTACCCGCCGCTACTACCTGCTTGGACGCGACCGGCTGATCGACGGGCTTCAAGCTGGGCAGGGCGTGAATGTGCTTGAAGTCGGCTGCGGAACCGGCCGAAATCTCGTACTCGCAGCGCGGCGCTATCCCGAGGCACAATTTTTTGGCATGGACATCTCGCGCGAGATGCTGGCGACGGCGCATCGGGCCGCGAAGCGCGCGAAGGTCGATGTCACGCTCGGCTTTGGCGATGCGACGCGCTTCAACCCCTATGCGACGTTCGGCGTCAGCCGCTTCGAGCGCATCTATCTATCCTACACGCTGTCCATGATTCCGGACTGGCAGACGACGCTTGCGCAGGCCGTCTGCAATCTTGCGCCGGGCGGCAGTCTCCACATCGTCGATTTCGGCCAGCAGGAGCGGCTGCCGCGCTGGTTCCGCGCATTGCTGCGCGGCTGGCTCGCAAAATTTCATGTCAGCCCACGCGGCGATCTCGATCGTGTGCTCCAGGTGATCGCAAAAAAACTGGGGGCGGAACTTTCATTCCACCCCCTTTATCGCGGATATGCCTGGTATGCGGTGCTGACCCTGCCCGCCACTCAGAAGAACGCCTGAATACCCGTCTGCTCGCGGCCGAGGATGAGCGCATGGACGTCATGCGTGCCCTCATAGGTGTTCACGGCTTCGAGATTCATGACATGGCGGATGTCGTGATACTCGTCAGATACGCCATTGCCGCCATGCATGTCGCGCGCAACGCGGGCGATGTCGAGCGCCTTGCCGCAAGTGTTGCGCGTCATGAGAGAGATCGCGGCGGGCGCAGCCTTGCCCTCGTCGAACATGCGGCCAAGCTGAAGGCAGCCCTGCAGCCCGAGCGTGATTTCGGTCTGCATGTCGGCGAGCTTCTTCTGGACGAGCTGGTTTGCGGCGAGCGGCCGGCCGAACTGCTTGCGGTCGAGCGTGTACTGCCTTGCCGCATGCCAGCAGAATTCGGCGGCGCCCATCGCGCCCCAGGCAATGCCGTAGCGCGCGCGGTTGAGGCAGCCGAAGGGGCCGGCAAGGCCGCGCACATTCGGCAGCAGATTTTCTTCCGGAACGAACACGTCCTGCAGGGAGATTTCGCCTGTGATGGAGGCGCGAAGCGAGAACTTGCCCTCGATCTTCGGCGTTTCGAAACCCTTGAAACCGCGTTCCACGACAAAGCCGCGGATCGTGCCGTCATCGGTCTTGGCCCAGACGACCGCGAGATCGGCGATCGGTGCATTGGTAATCCACATCTTCGCGCCGTTGAGCAGATAGCCGCCATCGACGGATTTCGCCCGCGTCACCATGGAGCCGGGATCTGACCCATGATCGGGCTCGGTCAGACCGAAACAGCCGACCCATTCGCCGGTTGCGAGCTTCGGCAGATATTTCTCGCGCTGTGCCTCCGTGCCATAGGCATAGATCGGACGCATGACCAGCGAGGACTGCACGCTCATTGCCGAGCGATAGCCGCTGTCGATGCGTTCCACCTCGCGCGCCGCCAGCCCGTAGCTGACATAGGAAAGACCGGCACAGCCATATTTCTCGGGCAGCGTCAGCCCGAGCATGCCCTGCGCGCCCATCTCGTTCATGATTTCGCGGTGAAAGATTTCGTTCCGGTTCGCGTCTTTCACGCGCGGAAACAGCTTCTCCTCGCAATAGGCCCGTGTGCTGTCGCGTACCAGCCGCTCTTCTTCCGTCAGCTGGTCGTCGAGCAGCAGCGGGTCCGCCCAGTTGAAGGGCGCGAGCGGCGGATTGGGCTTCTCGCCGGTAGCGGCGGAATTGGCGGCGGCCTGGGACATGGGAGTTCCTCATAACGCAGGGTAAGGCTTGATTGCCGAGTGATATAGCAGGCGAGGGCGCCCCCGGCGACTGCTTACTGGGCCTTTAGGGCGTCTCTTGCCGCCACCTCGCCCTCCCGGACATAGAGGCTCATTTCTTCTGCCAGATGATCGAACATGAGCCGCATCCGGCGGCTCGTTTTCAGGTCTTCGTGCATAACGACCCAGACATCGAGGTCGAAATTGAGCTTGCCGGACAGGACGGGAACGAGATCCGGGTAGCGGCGGCCCAGCGCATACTGGCAGACGCCGAACCCGAATCCGGCTCTGAGCGCGGCAAACTGGGCAATGTCGCTGTCGCAACGGAAGGAAAACATGCTGCGGGAAACCTCGACGCCAAGGTCGCGCACCCGCCGGATCGAGGCTTCCCTGTCGAAGCCGACCGCGGGAAAGCGCGGCAGATCCTCCAGCGTGGCCGGCACCCCGACCTCCTCGATGAGCTTCCTGTGGCCGTGAAAGCCGAGCTTCACGACGCCTATCTTCCGGGCGACCAGCGAGGATTGCGTCGGCCGCACCATGCGGATCGCGATATCGGCATCGCGGCGGATGAGATCGTCGGTGCGGTTGGAAATGACGAGTTCGACGGCTACGCGCGGATGTTTTTCCCGGAACCGCGTGAGAATGGGCGGCAACACTTCGATGCCGATCATTTCGCTCGCCGTAATGCGTACCGTCCCCCGGTCTTCCTCCGCCTCGCCGGAGGCCGCGCGTTGCAGCGCCTCCGCCGCCATCGACATGGCCTCAGCATGGGGCACGAGCGCGAGGCCGAGTTCGGTCGGCGCGAGGCCGCCCTGCGAGCGGGTGAAAAGCGCAGTACCCAGCGCCTGTTCCAGCGCATCGATATGGCGGCCCACGGTGGGCTGAGTGATGCCGAGCACCCGCGCCCCGCCCGAAAGGCTCCCCTCCCGGACGACCGCGAGGAAGGAGCGATAGAGTTCCCAGCCGGGCGAGGTGTCAGTCATACGTAAGTGTATAAAGATTCCCCGGATTTAGGCAATTCATATTCGAATATGAATACCCCATTCTCCCTTTATCGAAACACTGAACGGGAGACGGAAACATGGCTTCGACGGCACTCATCCTCGGGATTACGGGTGGTTTCGGCTGCGAAATGGCCCACGCGCTGCGCCAGCATGGCTGGCAGATCCGGGCCATGCACCGCGCACCCAGGGCGGCGTCCCGCACGCTT
>JAJLKS010000158.1:0-4818 GCA_033838765.1 Alphaproteobacteria bacterium | reverse complement strand
GTAGGACCTACGATTCCTACGAAGGCCGGACGATTATTTCGAGGGCAGCAGCCGAAGCCGGCGGGATCGAAGCGGAAATTGCCGGGCCTGCCACCGTCGGCCATCTCATCGATCTTGCCGGGCGGATTGAGATCGCACCCGAAGGCCGGAGCGAGATCCGAGGCGCCTATCCGGGCCGCATCGTCGAAATGCGCGGAGAGCTTGGCCAAATCGTGAGCGAAGGCGACATTCTTGCCCGGATCGAGGCGAGCCACAGCCTCAGACCATATGCCGTTTCGGCACCGATGGGCGGCGTCATCATCGCCAAGAATGCCAACACCGGCGACATCGCCGGCGATATCCCGTTGTTCGTGGTTGCGGACCCCGCAAAGCTTCGTGCCGAATTCTTCGTCTATCCTCAAGACGCCGAGAGAGTGCGAAGCGGGCAAACCGTCGAGGTCCGGAGCTTCTCAAGCGACGCCCGGGCTTCCGGGAAAGTCGACGTCGTTCTGCCTGTCGCCGACGCCAATAGCCAGACCCTCATGGCCTACGTGTCCTTGTCTCCCTCGGCCGCCGAGAACTTCCGTTCCGGCATGAGTGTCGAGGGTCTTTTCGAGATTGCCTCGGAGACCGTTCCTCTCGCCGTTCGCACGAGGGCGCTTCAGCCTTTCCGCGACTTCACCGTCGTGTATGCCCGGGTCGACGACACTTACGAGGTGCGCATGCTCGAACTCGGACGGCGCACATCCGAATGGACCGAGGTTCTGGGCGGGTTGGAGCCCGGCACCGAGTATGTCGCGGACGGCGCGTTTCTGATCCGCGCGGATATCGAAAAGTCGGGGGCAAGCCATGACCATTGACGTATATACCGGTCCCGACGCAACGCGGCCGCCGCTTCTCGAGCGCATCATCGCCAGATCCATACGCTTTCGTTGGGTCGTGCTGACGCTTGTTTTGCTGTCCGCGGCCATCGGCGTCTGGAGTTTCCAGCGCTTGCCGATCGATGCAACGCCAGATATCACAAACGTCCAGGTCCAGATCAATACCGAAGCGCCAGGTTTCACGCCTCTTGAGGCGGAAAGCCGCATCACCTTTCCGGTCGAGACCGCCATTGCGGGCCTGCCCGGCCTGCATTACACGCGGTCCATCTCCCGCTACGGATTGAGCCAGGTAACAGCTGTCTTTGAGGATGGCACCGACATCTATTTCGCCCGGCAGCTCATAAATGAGCGGCTGCAAGGCGCGCGCGGTCAGTTGCCAGAAGGCCTGAGCCCGGAAATGGGTCCCATCGCAACGGGCCTCGGCGAGATATTCATGTATACGATCGAGGCGATCCCCGATGCGCGCAAGCCCGATGGAACCGCCTATACGATCGAGGACTTGAGAACCCTGCAGGATTGGGTCATCCGGCCGCAACTTCGCAACACGCCAGGTGTCACCGAAGTCAACAGTATCGGCGGCTTCGTGAGGCAGTATCACGTAACGCCTTACCCCGACCGGCTGTCGGCGTATGGCCTCACGATGAGCGATGTCGTAACCGCGCTCGAGGAGAATAACGCCAATATCGGTGCGGGCTATGTCGAACGCTACGGGGAGCAATATCTGATCCGCGTTCCCGGCCAGGCATCGGCAATCGAAGATCTGCAGAGGATCGTCGTCGCCAATCGCGCCGGCGTGCCGATCCGCGTTATGGACATTGCCGACGTCGGCACCGGCGAAGAGCTGCGAACGGGAGCCGCGACCGAGAATGGCCGCGAAGTCGTGCTCGGAACGGTGTTCATGCTGGCGGGAGAAAACAGCCGCGTCGTCGCCCGCGCCGCCGCCGAGCGGCTCAAGGAGGCGGCAAAGGCCCTGCCGCCGGGGGTCGAGGCGATCGCGGTCTATGACCGCACCGATCTCGTCGAGCGCACGATCCGGACCGTTGAAAAGAACCTCCTCGAAGGCGCCTTGCTCGTTATCGTGGTTCTCTTTCTTCTTCTCGGCAACATTCGGGCGGCGCTGATCACGGCCGCCGTGATCCCCTTCTCGATGCTTCTGACCGTCACCGGCATGGTTCAGTCGAAAGTGTCCGGCAACCTGATGAGCCTCGGGGCGCTCGACTTCGGCCTCATCGTCGATGGAGCGGTCATTATCGTCGAGAACTGCCTGCGGCGATTGGGCGAGGCTCAGCATCGTCTGGGGCGGCTGCTCGACCGCGAAGAGCGTTTCGCGCTCACGGCATCTGCGGCAAGCGAGGTCATCAGACCTTCGTTGTTTGGTGTAATGATCATCACTCTCGTCTATGTGCCGATCTTCGCCTTGACCGGCGTTGAAGGAAAAATGTTCCACCCGATGGCCATCACCGTTGTGATGGCGTTGACGGCCGCGCTCGTTCTGTCCCTGACTTTCGTTCCCGCCGCCATTGCGTTGTTTGTGACGGGAAAGGTCGAGGAAAAGGACAGCCGCCTGATGGGCTGGGCCCGCCGGCTCTATGCGCCGGTTCTCGATATCGCATTGAAGTTTCGCGTTGCGATGGTGGCAGGCGCCGTCGTCCTGATTGCGATATCGGCACTTGCGGCGAGCCGGATGGGATCGGAGTTTATTCCCAATCTGGACGAAGGCGATATTGCTCTCCATGCCCTGCGCATCCCCGGCACAAGTCTCAGCCAGGCGATCCGGATGCAGCAGGCGCTCGAAGCACAGCTTGCGTCCTTCCCGGAGGTGGAGCGGATCGTGACCAAGATCGGCACGGCCGAGGTCGCAACCGATCCGATGCCGCCTTCGGTTGCCGATACTTTCATCATGCTCAAGGACCGGTCGGACTGGCCGAATCCGAGAAAGCCGCGAGCGCAATTGGTTGCCGAAATGCAGGCGGCAGCCGAGTCCGTTCCCGGTAACAATTACGAGTTCACACAACCCATCCAGATGCGGTTCAATGAGCTCCTTTCAGGCGTGCGCGCCGACGTCGCCATCAAGATATTTGGCGATGATCTGGACGAATTGCTTCGCCTTGGAGCCGTCATTGAAGATATCGTCAGCGCCATCCCCGGCGCTGCGGACGTCGGCGTCGAGCAGGTGACGGGGCTGCCCGTGCTGCAAGTGACCCCGGATCGCGCCGCGCTTGCCCGCTATGGCCTTAACATCAGGGACATTCAGGACGTCGTTGCAATCTCGATCGGCGGACGGCAGGCGGGACAGATATTCGAAGGGGACAGACGGTTCGATGTCGTCGTGCGTTTGCCCGAAGCCATCCGGCGCGATGTCGACCGGATCGGACGACTGCGTGTCCCGCTCCCTCCATCCGGAACAGGGCCGCGCGAGTTTGTGCCGCTTGAGAATCTGGCGGCGATCGACATTGTGATCGGCCCCAACCAGATCAGCCGGGAGGATGGCAAGCGCCGGGTCGTCGTCACCGCCAATGTCCGCGGCCGGGACCTCGGCTCGTTCATAGGCGAGCTTCGCGAGCGGGTGGATGCCGGGATCGAGATACCGTCCGGCTACTGGGTCAGCTATGGAGGCACATTCGAGCAGCTCATCTCGGCCGCGCAGCGGCTGCAACTGGTCGTGCCGGCCGCCCTGCTGCTGATTCTGGGCTTGCTCTATGCCCTGTTCCGCTCGGCACGGGACACCGCGATCGTCTTTACGGGCGTTCCACTGGCGTTGACCGGCGGCGTCGCGGCATTGCTGTTGCGGGAAATGCCCCTGTCGATATCGGCCGGCGTCGGCTTCATCGCTCTTTCGGGTGTCGCCGTCCTTAACGGCGTCGTTATGGTTTCCTTCATTCGGTCTCTGATCGCTCAAGGAAATCCGTTCGACGCGGCGATACGAGAAGGGGCCCTGACACGGCTCCGCCCCGTTCTCATGACAGCTCTCGTTGCAAGCCTCGGTTTTGTGCCGATGGCGCTCAATGTGGGAGCGGGAGCGGAGGTACAGCGGCCGCTCGCCACCGTCGTGATCGGCGGCATCGTGTCGTCGACCCTCTTGACGCTGCTCGTTCTTCCCGCGCTCTATCGTCTTGTGCATGGGAGAGACAAACTGGCGGCGGACGGCCTGCGCTCCGACCCGATTGCCCCTGCGGCAGGAGGATCGCCGGAGTGGCGGTAGGGCACGCCCCCGTCAAACCAGGCGAGATCAACATTCGTGGAGTGCCATGCTCGAAATACTCAAGCAAAGGACATACAGGCACCTTTCTGTCGCCCAGGTTCTGTCCCTGATCGGCACCGGCCTCGCAACGGTGGCTCTCGGCCTCCTTGCATATGAACTTGCCGGTGCCGATGCCGGCGCCGTGCTCGGAACGGCGCTTGCAATCAAAATGGTTGCTTATGTCGGCATCGCGCCGGTTGCGACGGCCTTCGCGGCACGCCTGCCGCGAAGGACTTTGCTTGTCTCGCTCGACCTGGTACGGGCGGCGATCATCGCCATACTCCCTTTTGTCACGGAGATCTGGCAGATCTACGTGCTGATCTTCCTCCTGCAGTCGGCATCGGCGGCTTTCACGCCGACTTTCCAGGCGACGATTCCCGACGTGCTTCCGGATGAGCGGGACTACACACGCGCCCTTTCCCTGTCACGCCTCGCCTACGATCTCGAGAGCTTGCTCAGCCCGATGATTGCGGCGGCGCTTCTGACCGTTATCAGCTTTCACGGACTGTTTGCGGGAACGGCGTTGGGGTTCGTCGCCTCGGCCGCGCTCGTCATCTCCGTTATCCTGCCGGTTCCGAAGACCTCCAAAGATCATGGCGTCTTTGAACGGACGATACTCGGCCTGCGCATTTACCTCGCCACACCGCGTTTGCGCGGATTGCTTGCCCTGAACCTTGCGATCGCCGCAGCCGGCGCGATGGTTATCGTGAACACGGT
>JAJLKS010000157.1:0-2992 GCA_033838765.1 Alphaproteobacteria bacterium | reverse complement strand
GCGCGCACGCTCGCCGACCTCGAAGGCTCGGATGGCGTCCGCCGCCTCCATGTCGCCGAGGCGCTCGCCTATCGCGAAACCGTGGCAGGAAAACTCGGCGCCGCTGCTTAACCCTTCGCTAACCATAAGCCTTAGCGCTTTCTCAAGCCTGACAGGGCCAGATTACCGGGAACTTTCCTCGTTCCGCGCATCGGGATCGGCCCTTCATGTCCCTGTTCCCACTCGAACAGACGCCAGTTTTTCTGCTCATCCTCGCCGCGGTCCTGCTGCCGGCGCTTGAAGCATGGCGCCGCGCCGCCGCGCGCGCGAAGCGCCACCTCTCCCAGGTCGCCGATCTCGAAGCCCGCATCGAGACGCTGCGCGACGAGAAATGGGAAATCGCCGAGCGCGAAACGCGCTATCGCGATCTCGTCCGCGCACAGGGCGATCTCATCCTGCGCAAGGACCTGCAGGGCCGCCTCACCTATGTGAACGACGTTTTCTGCGACACGTTCGGCCGCACCCGGACCGAGGTGATCGGCAATCCCTTCGTGCCGGAGCTTCCCGAAGGCCAGCGCCCGCGCATGCTGGCAAGTTTCGCCGGCTTGGCCACGCCGCCCTATCGCATCCGCTATGACGAACGCGCGATCACCTCTCGGGGCCCACGCTGGATCGCCTGGGAAGAATTCGCGATCCGCGACGAAGATGGACGGCTCGTCGAGTTCCAGGCCGTCGGCCGCGACGTGACCGACCGCAAGGAAGCCGAGGAACGCGTTGCAGAGGCGCTGCAACAGGCGAAGGATGCGAGCCGCGCGAAGTCGCTCTTCCTCGCCACCATGAGCCATGAAATCCGTACACCGATGAACGGCGTCATCGGCATGGCGAAGCTCCTGCTCGACACGAAGCTCGATCCCGCCCAGCGTTCCTATGCCGAAGCCGTGCGAACCTCCGGCGAGGCGCTTCTGAACATCATCAACGATATACTCGACTATTCGAAAATCGAGGCAGGCAAGATCGTCCTCGACGAGGCGCCTTTCGATCCGCGCGGCGTGCTCGAGAGCGTCGCCGAGCTTCTCGCTCCCCGCGCCTTCGACAAGCATCTGGAAATCGTCACGGATGTTTCGCACTCCATTCCCCGGCGGATCATGGGCGACGAGGCGCGCATAAGGCAGATCCTGCTCAATCTCGCAGGCAATGCGATCAAGTTCACGGGCGAAGGCGGCGTGGCGCTTCGCCTCATCCGCGCCGCGGCGGGCGGGAGCGCCAACAACCGCACAGAGCTTGTGCTCGAGGTCGAGGATACCGGCATCGGCATGGACGAACATGCGCGCGAACACATCTTCGATGAATTCGCGCAGGCCGATCAGTCCCATGCAAGGCGCTATGAAGGCACGGGCCTCGGTCTCGCCATCACGAAACGCCTCGTCGCCGCGATGGGCGGCCGCATCGAGGTCGACAGCGAGGAGGGCAAGGGCTCCGTCTTCCGCGTTCATTTGCCGCTGCGCCGCGTGCCCGGGGAAAGCGAGGCGCCCGCGCCCGCGCCGCTTGCCGGTCTCTCGGCGGTCATTCTGAGCGCGCATCCGATTCTCGGCCGTGCGCTGGCCCGCGCCGCCGAAGCGGCAGGCGCCGCAACGCAGATCGTCGCCACGCGCGAGGCGCTCTGCAATGCGCTCCGCGCCTCGCCTGCCGACATCTTCATCTGCCCGCTGACGGGCCCGGAAGGCGACGGCGTTGAACTCGCCGCGCATGCTCGTTCCATCGTGCCGAATATAGGAACGCTCCTTCTCCTCCGTCCGCAGGAGCGCGACCGCCTGCCTGAACTCACGCAAGGCGCTGCCGCACCCTTCGACGGCTATCTCGTGCGCCCGGTCCGGGCCGCCTCCCTCGTCGCGCGCATGACCGCGCTGCGCGTGCGCAGCTGGATGCCCGCGGTGAGCGTGCCGGACACGCGCGACTATGACGATGCGGCCGAAGTGGAAGCGCCGCCGCTGCCGCCCGCAGCACCTGCCGCGCTCTCGCAACTTACCGTTCTCGTCGCCGCGGACAACGAGATCAACGCCCTCCTCACGCGCACGCTGCTCGAACACACCGGCCATGAAGTGCGCCTTGCCCGCAACGGCGCCGATGCCGTCGCCGCGCTGGAAGCGGATGTGCAGGGCGAGATCGACCTCGTGCTGATGGACCTTCACATGCCGGGTATGGACGGCTTCGAGGCGACATCCCGCATCCGTCTCTTCGAGACGCATCATGCCGCGATCCCGATCATCGCGCTCACGGCGAATGCCATGGCCGATGACCGCCAGGCCTGCCTCGATGCGGCGATGGACGACTATCTCTCGAAGCCCGTCGCGGCCGAGGATCTGGCGGACGCCCTGTCGCGCTGGGCCTGCCGCCGCTCCCCCCACGGTACGAAGTCGCCGGAAAAATCGGCCGCCACCTCCGGCTGAGATATTCGGCGGAAGGCGAAACTGATCGGGAGTGTTTCCAGCAAAAGTGGCTGCCGGTTTTGCGGTGCGGAAACGCGACAACCAGAGACTCATGAGTCCTTCGACGATTCCATGAAACGGTGAAGGACTCTAGAGTGGTTCTGCCCGATTCGGGGTTCAGGGGAGAAGCAATCCATGTCTGCCATGACGCGCGCCCGCGGCTGGGCGTCGAGCCTTGCGGTCTATCTCGAATACCGCACCATCATCATGCTGCTGCTCGGCTTTGCGGCGGGCCTGCCCTTCCTTCTCGTCTTTTCCACGCTGTCGGCATGGCTGCGCGAGGCGGGCATCTCCCGCACCGATATCGGCCTCATGTCCTATGTGGGCCTCGCCTACACGATCAAGTTTCTGTGGGCGCCGGTGATCGATCATATCCGTGTGCCCCTGCTCGACCGGCTGCTCGGCAAGCGCCGCGCCTGGATGGTGCTCGCGCAGCTCGTCGCCGCCTCGGCGCTCATCGGCCTCTCGCTTCAGGACCCCGCGCAATCGCTGATGCCGGTCGTCATCTTCGCCCTCATCCTCGCCTT
>JAJLKS010000156.1:0-15823 GCA_033838765.1 Alphaproteobacteria bacterium | reverse complement strand
GAGCTCATCAAGGACATTCTGCCGGCAGGCGTCGTCAATATTCTTGCCGATGAGAACGATCTCGGTGCGCCGCTCACCGCCCATCCCGATGTCCGCAAGATTTCCTTCACCGGCTCCACCGCGACCGGCCAGAAGGTGATGGCCGGCGCGGCCGGGCTCCTGAAGCGCATCACGCTCGAACTCGGCGGCAACGATGCCGGCATCGTGCTCGACGACGTGAACCCGAAGGAGGCCGCGCCGAAGCTCTTCCAGAGCGCTTTCCAGAATTCGGGCCAGGTCTGCATCGCCATGAAGCGGCTCTATGTGCATGAAAAGATCTATGACGAGATGTGCGACGAGCTTGCCGCCATCGCCAACAACACGATCGTTGGCGACGGGCTGAAGCAGGGCACGCAGCTCGGGCCGCTCCAGAACAGGATGCAGTTCGAGAAGGTGAAGGAGCTGATCGAGGATGCGAAAAAGACCGGCAAGGTGATCGCCGGTGGCGAGGTGCAGGAAGAGAAGGGCTATTTCATCCGCCCGACCATCGTCCGCGACATCTCGGACGGCACGCGCCTCGTCGATGAGGAGCAGTTCGGACCCGTGCTGCCGGTCATCAAATATTCCGATCCGGAAGATGCCGTCGCCCGCGCCAATGCCTCGCCTTACGGGCTCGGCGGCTCCATCTGGTCGAACGACAAGAACAAGGCCTATGAGCTGGCGACGAAGCTCGACAGCGGCAGTGTCTGGATCAACAAGCATGCCGATCTGGCGCCGAACATTCCCTTTGGCGGCGCGCGTCTCTCCGGCATCGGTTCCGAGCTTGGCGAGGAAGGCCTTGCCGAATTCACGCAGCTGAAGATCATCAATATCGCAAAATAGGGTGCGCCATCGTCGCCCTGAACGCCGCTCCCTTGATCTGGGGGCGGCGTTTCCTTTTGCGGGTCAGGCTTCGGGCCGGGTCCAGATCCAGCTTCCGCCGATCAGGGCTGCCGCAACCGGTGCCAGCGCCCATGGCATGGGCGCGAAAAGGAGGGCGAAGAGCGCACTGACGGCAAAGGCCGCAAGGGCTGCCTGCTTGCCCCGGCGCGAAATGGCGCCCCTTTCCCGCCACGCGCGGATGTGGCTGCCGAAAGCAGGGTGCTCGACCAACCAGCGCTCAAGCTCCCTGTTGCTGCGGGCAAAGCAGAAGGCAGCAAGAATGATGAAGGGAACGGTCGGCAGGAGAGGCAGCAGGATGCCGATAACGCCAAGACCGAGGGCGACAAAGCCGGCAACGAGATAAAGCATCCTGGACATCGAAACTCCGCAAGGCCAAGGCCCACCCGGAGAAATGGCGCACCCGACACGATTCGAACGTGTGACCTCTGCCTTCGGAGGGCAGCGCTCTATCCAGCTGAGCTACGGGTGCCTGCGGGCAGGCCCTCGAAAGAAGCAGCCTGCCGAAGCGGGCGCAAGGTAGAACAAACCGGCCCCTCAAACAACTGCCGGTTTGGCAGGCAGAACACCCCCCGCCGGCCGGGCCCGGATGCCTCTATTTCGCGAGGCCGAAAAGCCCTCTTTCACCGGAGAGCACCCGGAAGGCGTCGGAAATGCCGACAACGGTTTCCGCCCCGCCGAGGCAGAGATAGCCCCAGGGGCGGAGCACCCGTGAGAGCCCGGTAAAAACGCGCCTGCGTGTATTCTCGTCGAAATAGATGAGAACGTTGCGGCAGAAGATGATGTCGAATGGGCCCATGCCGGCCGCATGCGGATCGTCGAGCAGATTGTAGCGGCGGAACTCGATCATTTGGCGAAGCGTGTCCTTTGCGCGCCAGCCGTCGCTCTCCGGCGTGAAATACTTGCGGAGCAGATGGTCGGGCAATCCGCGCGACACCTCGAACATCGAATAGCGGCCCGTCCCCGCGCGCGCCAGCATGGCATCGGAGATATCCGTGGCGACGATCTCGACCTGCCAGCCAGCCAGTTGCGGGCCCATTTCCGCAAGCGTCATGGCAAGCGAATAGGGTTCCTGTCCGCTCGAGCAGGCCGCGCTCCAGATGCGGATGCGCCGCGAGGTCCTTGCCATGTTCATGACGTCCGGCAGGAGGCTCGTCTTCAGCCGCTCGAAGGGCCACCCGTCGCGAAAGAACAGGGTTTCGTTCGTGGTCATCGCGTCGACGATCTGGTTCAGCATCGTCTCGTCGCGTGTCCGCCGGATCTCCTCGATGAGCTGGCCGACACTCGAAATGCCTCTCCGCCGCGCAATCGGGGAAAGGCGGCTCTCGATGAGGTATCCTTTCTCGGGCGTCACCACGAGGCCGGAGCGTTCGTAAAGAACCTGTTTCAGATACTCGAATTCAGGCGCGTTCATTTCCCTCTCCCCCTGCAATGCGTGTAATCTCTGGGCCGATCTGCTGGAGCGGCAATACATCCCGGCACAATCCGGCCTGCGCGACAGCGCCCGGCATTCCCCAGACGACGCTCGTCTCGCGATCCTGCGCCAGAACGCGCCCTCCCGCGTCCACGACCGCCTCGCACCCCTTGAGCCCGTCGCATCCCATGCCGGTCAGGATGACGGTGAGAAGCCTGTCTCCGAAAATTCTCGCGAGACTTCGCAGCATGGGGTCGACGGCAGGCTTGCATGAATTCTCCGGCGGCCCGTCATCGAGCCGGATGAGAACGCCGCCGGCCGCTGCCTGCTCGGCCACAAGATGCTTGCCGCCCGGCGCGATGTAGATGCGGCCCGGCTCTATGCGTTCTCCGTCCTGTGCCTCCGCCGCAATGCGCCCGGAATAACGCGTCATGTGTTGAGCCAGCAGCGCGGTGAATGTCGCCGGCATGTGCTGAGTGATGAAGATGGGCAGAGTGAGCGTCGGCGAGAGGTTTTTCAGAACCTCGGCAAGTGCCTGCGGCCCGCCGGTGGAAGAGCCGATGGCAATGATCTGCGGCGGTGGATGGGCCTCTTTCCGGCGTCCCGCCTTGCGGCTGACGGGGGCGCGAGCGGCCTGCGATGATCTTTCCGGCTGCGCTCGGCTGTTTTCCCGCTTGGCCTGCGTCCCGGCACCTGCATGCTGGCGCACCTTGCTGACAAGCTCGGCATAGAAGGCGTCTGCGCCGCCAAGGCCCGCCTTCGGCTTCTCGACATAGTCTGCCGCGCCCATGGCCATGGTCTTGAGCGAGATATCGGCATCCTTCTGGCTTGCCGCGGACACCATGATGACCTTGAGCGCCGGATTGAGCTCCAGCATGCGGGGAAGGGCCGCCAGTCCGTCAAGTTCCGGCATCTCGATGTCGAGAACGGCGACGTCGACATCGTGAGTCCCGAGTGCCTTCAGGGCCATCAGTCCATTCGGCACCGATGCGACCACGCTTATGCCGGGTGCTTCGCTCAATGTTCGGGTAACGATACCGCGGGCAATTGCGGAGTCGTCGACGACCATCACGCGGCAGGTGCTGCCGCTCGGGCTTTCACTTCGCCTTCCGGATTCGCTTCTCATTCGGTTTGGTGCTTCCCGTTACTTGCCGCCGCTCGCGAGCAGTTTGTCGACCGCATCCTGCTCCATCGCGTCTCCAGGCAGCGCCGGGCCGTTGAGAAGTCCGGACGCGGCAGGCGATGCATTCGCCGACTGCCGCCCCCCGGCCAGTTCGTCGAGGCCCTTTCGCACGTCGCCAAGCGTTCCCATGACATGGGTGAGCCGTTGTCCCGTGATGTCCTGGAAGCAGCAGGCTTCCATGATCTCCTCGCAACAGGAGGCAATCTGCTCTCCGGCATCGGCCCTCGCCGAAAAATCGATCTCGCCGATCCTTTCGACCGCACTCATGATCCGGTCGACCGCCATCTCCATCTCACCGATCGCTGTCTTCTGCTCGTCGAGCGCACGCTTCAGCCGTTCCGTGCGGAACGCCGGATCGACAAGCGGATCGATCAGCTTGCGGCCTCGAAGCACCGAACGGCACAGATCGATACACTCGTTCGTGAGACGTTCGACGAGGTCGAGCTTTCCTGTCTCCGCCATCAGAAATCTCCAAGCACGGTCTTGAGCTTCGCTTTCAGCACTTCCGCGCTGAACGGCTTGATGATGTAATTGTTGACGCCTGCCTGGCGCGCGGCCACGACATTCTCGACCTTGGATTCTGCCGTCACCATCACGAAGGGGAGCGATTTCAGGCTGTCGTCGGCACGCACTTTCTGAAGCAGCTCGTAGCCCGTCATCGGCTGCATGTTCCAGTCCGATATGACAAGACCGTAGCGGCGGCCCTTGAGCTTCGCCAAAGCATCGGTACCGTCCATGGCTTCATCGATGTCCGAGAAGCCCAGCTTTTGCAGCAGGTTGCGCACGATGCGCAGCATCGTCTTGTAGTCGTCGACGATCAGGATGGGCATTTTCATATCGACGGCCATGTCGGTCACTCCTCGAAATTGAAACTCAGTGGATTGCTTCCGTGCCGATCGCACCGAGCACATTGCCGACGCTGAGCACGAGAAGCAGCTTGTCTTCGAGCCTGTAGATGCCTTGCGATACGTCCCGCCATCGCGGATCGAGTGTTGCGGGTACCGGCTCGCGCTGCCGCGACGGGAGGCTCAGCACTTCGCCAACCTCGTCGACGAGCAGGCTGAAGGGCTCATCGTCATGTTCGACGACGACTGCCATGGCCCGCTCGGCAAAGCCGTCCGCCGGAAGGTCGAGGCGCTGCCGCATGTTGATCGCCGTCACGATGCGCCCGCGCAGGTTGAGCGATCCGGCAATTTCGGCTGGCGCGAGCGGCACCCGTGTGATCGCCTGGGGGCCGAGCACATCCCGCACATTGAGAACGGGAATCCCGAACCACTGCCCGCCGATCGTCATGGTCACATAGTCTTCGGCGGCTGCGCCGGAATGTCTGGACGCGGTCTGCATGTCTCTGTTCATGCTGCAATCTCCTTCACAGGCCCCGTGGTCGACGTTCGCGAGAGGGCGCCAAGGAGAGCCTTGGGATCAAGCTTCGTCACGTAGTCGGTGAAGCCCGCCTCCATTCCGCGTTCGATGTCCTGCGGATTTGCGTGGGATGAAAGCGCCACGATCGGGACCTGCTTCATCCGGCTGTCGGCGCGCAGCTCCCGCACGAGGTCGAAGCCGGACAGGCCGGGCATCTCGATGTCTGAAACGATGATGTCGAACTGCGCGCCTTCCTTGCACATGGTCATCGCAGCCTCGCCATGCTCGGCCACGGTCACCGAGTAGCCCGCGATGGTCAGCATCGGGATGAGAAGGTTTCGGAAGAAGGCGCTGTCCTCAACGAGCAGTACGTTCCGTTCGCCTTCGGCGCCGAAGGGCTTTTCGGTCTCGACCTCGAACCAGTCCGCATCGCACAGGCGCAGATAGTGGACCGTATCGATGATGTCCGTCGCCGCGCCGGAAATGACCGCGCTGCCAAGAATGCCTGGGCGGCTGCCACCTGCGAGCTGCAGATCGAGTGCCGTTTCCACGATGTCGATTACGCGGTCGACGACGAGGCCGAGCATGCGCGCTCCATCGACGAAGACAAGGATCGGGTGCCTGCCGCTGAATTCGGGTGCATTGCCGTCGAGATCGATGAGCGGCATCAGCCCGCCGCGATACTGAAGAACGGTCCGCGCGCCGGCCTTTTCCGCGGTCGCAAGATCGGCCTCCTCGAGCCGCGCCACCAGCGAAAGCGGTACGGCCTTTGGACCGCCAGCCTTTGCCTCGAAGACGAGCATCGATACGGCTTCGCCACCATGCGCGCCCCGGTCGCCCCGTCCTGCCTGCGCCGATGCTTCCGCATGAGGCACGGCCGAAACGGCAGAGGCAAGACCGTTCGGATCGAGGATCATGATTACGCGTCCGTCGCCCAGGATCGTCGTGCCGGAGAAGCAGGAGATATGACGCATGGACCGGGAAACCGGCTTCACGACGATTTCTTCCGTATCGAAGACCTTGTCGACGATGATGCCGAAGACGAAGGCGCCCACCTGCGAAACGACGACATAGGTTCCATCGGCGCCATTCTGGGCACTAGCGCGCTCGGCCTCCTCTTCGGGGAGGCCGAGAATCTCGCGCAGCGATACAAGCGGCAGCAGCCTGTCGCGGAGCCTGTAGACCGGCCGGCCATTGATATTCTCAAGGCCCTTCTGCGCGTTCCGGCTGATCCGGACGAGCTCCACAACGCTGTTCTGCGGGAGCGCGAAGCGTTCACCGGAGCATTCGACGATAAGGGCGGAGACAATCGCGAGCGTGAGCGGAATCTTGATAATGAAGCGTGAGCCGGCGCCTTCCGTTGACTGGAACTCGATGATGCCGCCGATCTTCTCGATATTGTTGCGCACAACATCCATGCCGACGCCGCGCCCGGAAACGCTTGTCACGGCCGCTGCGGTCGAGAAGCCCGGACGGAAGATGAACTGCTGAATCTGCTGTTCGCTCATGCCGTCGAGCTGCGCTTCCGTCGCGAGACCGTTGGCAACGGCCTTCTCGCGAATCTTGGCTGTCGGCAGGCCGCGTCCGTCGTCCGACACGACCACGACGATGTGCCCTCCCTCGTGCCGCGCGGACAGCCCGATGGTGCCGTGTTCCCGCTTGCCGCGCGCCAGCCGGTCAGCCGCAGTTTCGATCCCGTGGTCGGCAGAGTTGCGGACCATATGGGTCAGGGGATCGCGGATCGATTCGAGAATTTGCCGGTCGAGTTCGGTATCGGCGCCGGTCATCACAAGATCGATCTTCTTGCCGAGTTCCTGCGAAAGGTCGCGGACGAGGCGTGGCAACTTGCCCCAGGCATTGCCGATAGGCTGCATGCGCGTCATCATCACGCTCTCCTGCAGCTCGGTCGTCACCTGATTGAGCCGCTGCAGCGGTGCGGCGAAAGGGTTGTCGCCCTGGCCGCGCATGATCTGCAGGAGCTGGTTGCGGGTCAGCACCAGTTCGCTCACCAGCGTCATCAGATCTTCCAGCACGTCGATATTGACGCGCAGTGTCTGGTCCTGAGAGGGCGGCGCGGCGTCCGGCTTCTCTGCCGCCGCTTGCGCTTTCTTCTCCGTGTCCGGCACCGGTGGAGGCTCCGACGTATCCACCCGTTCTTCGGTGACTGCCGGTATTTCCGTTCGCCGCAGCAGGCCGGTCAACGATGCGATATCGTCTTCATCGACGCCGAGCGACCGGAATGCCTCCGCGAGTTCGCCGGCAAGAAGGGAGACGTCATCTCCATTCCAGCCATTTTCGGTCAGGCAGGTCATCACATCGGCAATGTCGATGCCGGGCACCTGCTGCAATGAGACTTCGAATCCCTTGGCGAGCGCGAACTGCAGTTTCAGCATGTCGGGCGCGAGTGCCGCCGCATCCGGCGACTTCGCCAGAAATCCGCTGCAGGCCAGCTCGCATGCGGCGTCGATGCCGGAGGCGCTGCCTGCGCGCTCATAAAGCGTTCCCGGCTTGCCGGTGGTTGCCGGCGTCTCCTTCGCCTTGTCGGGTGCGGGCTTACCTTCTGCCATGCGCCGCAGGACGGCGATCACGTCGTCGTCCTGGCCCTCAGGCTCGCTGCCGCTTGTGCCGAGCGCCGCCACGAGTTCCTTGATGCGGTCGAGTGCCGCGAGAACCCGCGATATCACGTCCCCGGATACTTCAAGCTCGCCCGCACGCACGCGGCCGAGCACGTCCTCTGCCGCATGGGCAACCGCCTCGAGGCGCGGCAGACCGAGGAAGCCGCAGGTGCCCTTGATTGTATGCATCACACGGAAAATGCTGCCGAGAAGGGCGGGATCGCCGGGCCGCTGTTCAAGCTCGACGAGTTCGCTGTCCAGCACGTCGAGCGCCTCGCAGGTCTCGGTCAGAAAGTCTGTAAGCAGATCGTCCATTTGGTGCCCCGTCGCTTCGTCTCGGTTCATCTTGTTTTCTGCAAATTAAAGCGAAATGAATACGTCGATTATTCTTGTTATGACTTGTGAAACATTTGGAATGCGAGCCATCACCGGAGAGCCGCAGCAAGGCGCGCGCTGGCTTCAGGCCATTGCGATCGATGCGGCGGGAAATGGATATGAACGCATGTTCCCTTCCCCGTCTCGCTTTCGATCCGCAATTTACCGTCATGCAGCTCGACGAATTGTTTTGTGAGCGCAAGGCCGAGGCCGACGCCGTCATAGCTCCGCGACAAATGACTTTCGACCTGCATGAAAGGCTCCGTTACGCGCTCGATATCCGCGTCAGCGATCCCTATGCCCGTATCCTTCACAGCGAAACGGATTGCGCCGTCGTCGCCCGTGTCGGCATGAAGCGTTACGCAACCGCCAGCCGGGGTGAACTTGATCGCATTGGACAGAAGATTGAGAAGAATCTGCGTGACGAGGCGCTTGTCGCCATTCAGAAGCGGCAGCCCTTGCGCGATGTCCCGACTGAGCGAAATGCCGGAATTGTCCGCGCGCCCCTTCACCGTCTTGATGCAGCTTGCGCAGACATCCGCAATTTCGATCTCGCTCTCGTCGAGGCCTGCGGCTCCTGCCTCGATGCGGCTCAGGTCCAGTATGTCGTTCACGATGGCGAGAAGGTGGTAGCCGCTGTCATTTATGTCCTTCGCATAAGACTTGTATTGTCCGTCCGTCATCGGGCCCAGGAGATCGCCTGCCATCAGCTCGGAGAATCCGATAATGGCATTCAGCGGCGTCCGGAGTTCGTGACTCATGTTCGCAAGGAATTGGGATTTTGCCCGGTTCGCGCATTCCGCCCGGTTGCGCGCGGCGCGAAGGTCTTCCGTCGCGCGGTTGATCGCAGTGGTATCGAATACGGTGCCGCGCATGCGAACGGGCTTGCCGTTTGCATCTGTCTCCAGTTCAGCCTGCTCGAGAACGAACTTTGTCGTTCCATCGGACAGAACGATGCGGTGTTCGACCTTGTATCCGCTGCCGCCCCGCAATGCCGCTGCAACCGTCGATTCAACGAGCTTCCGGTCGTCCGGATGCACATAGCCAAGAAACGCCGGATATGTCATCTCGACCGATTGCGGCGCAATGCCGAACAGGCGATATGTCTCATCCGACCATTGCAGCGTGTTGGACTCAATGTCCCAGATCCAGCCGCCAAGATGAGCGATGCGCTCCGCTTCGGCCAGATTGTAGGCACTTTCATGCAGGGCAGTGATCGCCAGATGTCTGTCGGTTACGTCGTAGCAGCCGATCATGGTCACATCCTCGCCGCCCATTGTCATGGCGACGGCAGAGACCATGCACCAGATCTGGCTGCCATCCGCCGTGGTTACCGGCGATTCGAAGCCGGCGACTCGACCGTCCACAGCGCTCGCCGGCATGGTGCCGGCCTCGAGTCCGCCCTTGATGAAGTCCGCGACATTGCAGTCGCCGAGCGCATCGGCGTCGATGTCGACAAGCGATGCAAAAGCGCTGTTGCAGAATATGAGCTCGCCGGTGGACTGCCGTGCGATCGCAAGCCCATAGGGCATTGCCTCGACGATCATCCGCATCTGGCGTTCACGGGCGCGCAGTGCCTCTTCCGCCTGGCGCAGCGTGGTGAGATCGCGGACGACGGCCGTGAAAACAGTCTCGCCTTCGTTCGTCATACGTGAAATCGAGGCCTCGGCGGGAAACTCACTGCCGTCCTTGCGGCGGCCCTTGATCTCGGGGCGTCCGCCCATGAGCCGCGTCGGCGCGTGCCCCCGTGCGAAGCGCCTGACTTTCGCCCGGTGCCCGGCCTGTACGCTTTCGGGAAGCAGAATGGAGAGGTCGCGTCCGATCACTTCGCTGGCGCTGTAGCCGAAGATTGCCTCGGCCTGCCTGTTGAACAGGCGGATCCGGTGATCGCTCCCCATCGATATGATGGCGTCACCGGCTGCGGCCAGCAACTCGTCGAGCTGCCGATTGGCGTTCTTCATCTCTTCCGCACTGATGCGGGATTTGAGCGCCAGCGCCAGTCGTTCGGAGATGCCGTCAAGAACGTCGAGCGTCAGATGGTCGCGCGATTTCTGCTTGTTGAATCTGAAGCAGAGGATGCCGATCGTCTCATCATGTGCCTTGAGCGGGAGGGCGGCCGCACCATCCCGGTAGAGTATTTCATTTGTATCCGACGCTTCTTGGGCGAGGGCGGCGAGCCCCTCGTGCCGGGCCTTCGCAGGCCGGGTCTGCCGCACTGCAAGCGCACCGTCTCTCGGCAGCCAGACCGAGCCGCCTTGCCAGCTCGCATAGATGAGGATCGGCCGCAGCACGGCGTCGAGCGCCTCCTGCAGCGATCCACTTCGCATCACCCTGTCGATGACAGCCTGCGCGAAGCGAAGCTGGCGCTCCTCCTGCACCTGGCGGGTAATGTCGGCAGCGATCAGCGTGGTACTGGACCCCGGCGTCCAGATTCTGGTCAGGATGAACTCGCGCCCGTCGGGCCGGTGGCAGCGGCGCCGAAGCTCGAAGTGCTGTTCGTCCGGCTTGTCCCGATGCTGATTGACCGCGATCACCTTGCCGCCGCCGGAAATGCGCTTTTCGACAGCGGAGAGCGTCGGTGCGACACCCTCCGGCCAGCCAAGCGCCTCGAGCAGCTCGCCCGCACTCGCATTCTGCGAGACGAGCTGCCCATTGGCCGGGTCGAACACGAAGACGGCAGGTGTCCGGTCCACGGATGGCATGTGATGAACCATGAGCCCCCTCCTCCCAGAGACGCAAGGTTCAGGCGGCGCGGGCGCGGTTGAGGAACGTGTCGACCTGCTGGCGAAGCGTTTCGGCCTGCCGGGCGAGAATGTCCGACGAACCCGAAATCTGCGCCGCGGCAGAGCCTGTCTCGGCGGCCGCCTCCGCCACCGTCACGATATTCGAGGAAACATCCTGCGTGCCACGGGCGGCTTCCTGCACGTTGCGGGCGATTTCGTTCGTCGCTGCATCCTGCTCGTCGACCGCAGCTGCGATCGATGTCGCGATCTGATTCATCTCGGTAATCGTCTGCTCGATCGACTTGATCGCGTCGACCGACTCTTGCGTCGCGGCCTGCATTGCCTTGATCTGCTCTGCGATTTCCTCGGTGGCCTTTGCCGTCTGGTTGGCAAGGCTCTTCACTTCCGAGGCGACAACGGCAAAGCCCTTGCCGGCCTCGCCCGCCCGGGCCGCTTCGATCGTCGCATTCAGCGCGAGAAGGTTCGTCTGTGCGGCAATGTCGTTGATGAGCGTCACCACATCGCCGATCTTCTGTGCGGCGTCGGCAAGGCCCTGCACCTTGCCGTCTGTGCGGTGCGCGTCCTGCACGGCTTGGCCGGCGATTTTCGTCGACATCGATGCCTGCCTGCCGATTTCGGCGATCGAGCTCGAAAGCTGTTCGCTCGCGGAAGCAACGGTCTGCACATTCGCCGACGCTTCTTCGGAAGCGGCGGCGACGGCCGTCGTCTTCGCGCTTGTCTGTTCCGCGGTCACGCTCATCGACTGCGCAGAGGCCTGCAGTTCGGTCGCCGCAGAGGCGACGGACTTGATGATCTCGTTCACCGCAACATCGAAGTCGCTGATCGCATTCTCAAGGGTGCGCTGGCGCGCAGCGCGCTCTTCCACCATCGCGTCCTGATAGGTCGAGATGGCAAGGTCCATGTCGAGGCAGGCTGCGGTATTCACCGCGCAGATAACCTGCGACAGCCTCGCCGGGCTCCAGCGGTATTTCTTCACCGCAACATCGACGAGCCGGTTCATGACATACTTGTAGCCGCCGATATACCAGCGCGGCTCGAGCCCGATCCGGTTATGAGTCAGGCCGATCGTGTTGACGCTCTGCATATAGGCTTCGTCGAAAGTGCCCGCAAAGAGCCGAGCCCAGTGCGCGCCCTGTGCCTGCTTGAGCCGGGGCGCCTGCGTCCCCACCAGCTTTGCGAGTTCCGGCTCCGAGCCCAGATGAGCATAGAAGCCGTCGAGGATCGCGGGCAGGTGCGGCTCCAGCACCTTCCAGAAATCCCGCAGCGCCTCACCTGTCGTCTCCGAAACCTCCATGAAACGCATGCGCGTTTCCCGGTCCGCACCAGCCTTGTTCGTCGTCATGATTGCCCTCGCCAAAATTGCCGGTATTGCCGGCTCACCCTCAAGACGCCCGGCCGGGAGGAACAATTCGCAAGTATTGCGACTTTTTGCCCCGCCGATCTGGACGATTAAGTATGATTTTGCGAGTAGATTTGTAATAACTGGTTAATATAGAAGTATTAAGTCAAGTTTTATTATATACTATACTTATGATGTGAGTTTATAACACAGATTGGAAATCCAGTTTTACCATCGGTTTTTGTGGAAAGTGCCTTGGGGAAAGGGTACGTATGAGGCTTATCCCGTTGTCCCAGCCACCCACTACAGGTAGTAGGACTCGATTAGCCTTTCCGGGCTAATCTGGCGGTTCCGATGGAGCCGTCACGATGCGCAAGCCGCGTTCACTTTTGGTCTTCCAGAAGGCCTTTCCCGACGAGGCGGCCTGTGCCGCGTTCCTCGCCAGGCGCCGCTGGCCCAAGGGGTTTGTCTGCGCCGATTGCGGTGGCCGAAAGGCCATCGAACTTAAAAGCCGGGCATGGACCAGGCAATGCACCGCCTGCCGGCGGCAGACATCCGTTACGGCGGGGACGGTCCTTCACCGGACGAAGCTTCCCCTGACGGTCTGGTTCTGGGCGGCGCATCTCATGGCCACTCATTCGAACGGCATATCCGCGCTCCAGCTCTCGTCCCAGCTCTCCATCACCTACAAGACGGCATGGCTGCTCGCGCAGAAGCTCCGGCGCTCGATGCCAAACCCGGACCGGGAGTTGCTGGAGGGCGTCGTCGAGGTCGACCAGGCGGAGATTCCCTACCGCGACGGACAGATGTCGGACGGACCGAACGCCGGGAAAATCATCGTCATCGGTGCGGTTGAAGTGCGCGACCGGAGCACCGGGAAAGCGCAGAAGCCCAAGAGAATCGGGGCTAAATATCTCGACACGATGTCGGGCCGATGCCGTCTCCAGGCTATTCCATCGAACCAGGCGAAGCACATCCACGCCTTCATTCGCCGGACCGTCAAGGCGGGCTCGACGCTCATCACCGACGGCCATCCTTCATATAATGGTCTCACCGGTTACCGCCACGACCCGCGCGTCGTCGGCAAGATGGCGGCGCATATCCCGCTCCAATGGATTCACCGGGTCTTCTCACTTTTGAAGCGCTGGGGGCTCGGCACATATCACGGCCTGCGGCGGAAGCACATCGACACCTACCTCGAGGAGTTCGCCTTTCGCTACAACCGGCGCTCCTACCGCCATGTCTCGTTCGAGACCATCCTTGGCCTCTCGGCCCGGCATGCGCCTGCCAGCTACTGGCAAATCATCGGACGAGAGAATCCGCGCAAGGACGATGTCCCCGTGCGCCGCGGCCCGCGACGGCGGAAGACCGCGATGGGGATGCGGCCGGATGGCGCTTCGTCCGTATCGCCGGCGCCCGGAGCCGGTTAGATACGACCGTCGGCACCAGGCCAACCGGCCGATTCAACATCTTGATTAGATGGGACAACGGGATAAGCCTTGTACGTATCCCATACTGATACAGTGAGTTTTGACTCAATAGACCCGCTCGCCGGTGAGTGACACGCAGGATTGAGTATGAGTGAGAGGCTAGGCCGTCAGGATGATGATCGAAGCGCGTCCAATGGCGGGGCCAGCAACATGCCGGAGGGGTGCGCCAATTGCCCGTTCAGCAATGGCGGCATGTGCGGCGCAGTCATGGCGGCCCGCTCGGAACGGCGGCGGCGCAAGACGGAGGGCACCGTTCGCGCCCGCCAGCATGTCTTGAGGGCAGGCGAGGATTCGGGTCGTGTCATCGTCCTTCGTGACGGCTGGGCGGCGCGCTTTACGCATGTGCCGGACGGCCGCCGCCAGGTGCTCTCCATTCTCCTGCCCGGCGATGTGGCAGGCGCTGAACTTGTCGTTCGTACCAGCATCCGCGTGCCGGTTCAGGCGCTGACCGATATTTCCTATTGTGCCTTCGATGTGCAGGAGCTGAAGGAGATGGGCAGCGAGGACCCGGGGCTGCTCTGGTCATTTCTCGATATCTGCACGTCGGGCCGCAGGGAAAGCGAGGCGCGCATTGTCGATCTCGGCCGCCGCAATGCCGAGCAGCGCCTTGCCCGTCTCATCGCCGAGCTGCATCGCAGGTTGCGGAGCCGCGGACTTGCTGGCGAAACCTCGATGCCGTTTCCGCTCCGCCAGCAGATGATTGCCGATGCGCTCGGGCTCACTCAGGTTCATGTCAGCCGGGTGATGAGCAGCTTTCGTGAGAACAACATCATCAAGGTAAATGGCGGCAGCCTGCGTATCCTCGATATGGAAGCGCTGCTCGATATCGCCGAAATATACCGCCGCTAGGTTCCCTGAAGGCCGAGCTCTATGCCTTCAGCCTCGTAGAGCGCGGCAAGTCGATCGAAGCCCGCAAGCGTGAAGCCGGTTTCGGGCAGTGCCGCGCCGGGTCCGAGCGGCGGCGTGCCAAGCCCCGCGACCCGCTCGAGCCCATACAGCGCGCCTGTGGCAGTCAAATGCGATTGCCCTTGAGGGTCTAGGATCGTCGCGCGCCGATTGATCGTTCGGCCTGCCTTGCTGCCCACCACCTCGATCACGATTTCATGTGCGGCGCCCGGGCCCGGCTTCGTCGCTGCGATGGCGTTCATCCCCGGCAGTTTCATCAGCAGATCCCAAAGCCCGAGCCTGATGAGGCGGCGCATGCTGCCAAATGAATTTCCCTTGTCGAGCCCGAGCCGCACACCGGCTTCACGGGCATGATTGGCAAGTGCCAGTGTCACCACATCGCCCATATTCATCCGGTAGACGAGCCGTGCGGCGCCGGACGGAAAGCGCATCTTGCGTTCGTCTGACAGCGGCCCGACCTTTCGCCATTCGCCATCGACCCGCGCCGTAAATCCTTGCGACATGCCGGCCCCTGCGCTCGCCGAATCCGGGCCCATCTTGTCGCCTGTATAGTAGAGGATCGACATGTCGGCACGATCGACGTTGTCGAGGTCATGCGCGAGCCGCCTGGCAACGATGGCAGGTCCGCCCGCCATCCAGTGCGAGGTGAAGAGCATCGGCGATGCGGGTGCGTGTAGTGCAGCCGCCGCGAGGCCGCGCAACTGCGCGTCGAGACCGCGCGTTATGTCCATATAGGCAATGCCGCGCCTTGCCGCCTCGTCGAGAAGATGATCCTCATATTCGTGGATGAAGACCGCGACCGCGTCGATGCCGTCGATATCCCGGAGCGGTGCGGGTTTCGTAACGTCGATGATGGCGGGGAACGCCTTGCCGAGTTCCGAGGCAAGTCTGGCCGCTTCTCTCTCGCGCCGCCCGCCGATCAGGATTTCCACGTCCGGATGGTGCTTGCGCAAGAGCCGCGCCACCTGCGCGCCAACGACGCCATATCCGCCCGCCAGCAATACCCGCTTGGTCATCGTGCATCTCTCCTTTTGTTGTCCTGCAGATATTGGTCATATGACCAAGTTTGTCAATGGCGCGACGCGATGTAATCTGCGGTCCATGAAAAGAGAAGCCGTGATCGCAGTCGAGACACCCCCTACCGGAAAGGGCGCGACGCGCCGCGAGGAAATCCTCGCTGCAGCCTCCGCGCTCCTGCTCGAAGAGGGCTATGCCGGCTTTTCCGCGCGCGGCGTTGCGGCGCGGGCCGGGCTCCGGCTCAGCCATGTCCAGTATTACTTTGCCAGCCCGGCAGCGATTCTTGCCGAGCTGTTGGACCGTTTCGTGCGGCGCTATGGCGAAGAGATCATGGCGCGGTTCGGTACGGCAAAGGGTACGGGTGAACAGCGCCTCTATCGTGCACTCGACTTTCTGCTGAACGACGAGGCTTATCGGCGCGACTGCGGTATCTTCATGATCGAGGTCGCGGGCTTTGCCG
>JAJLKS010000155.1:0-4632 GCA_033838765.1 Alphaproteobacteria bacterium | reverse complement strand
TGGCGGTCTTCCTCGCCGTCATCCCTGTTTTTGCAGGCGTGGAAGGCGCGCAGACCCTTTTTTCCGTCGCCTATGTCATCGTGCTCGTCTCGCTCATCGCGCAGGGCTGGACGATTGCGCTCTCGGCACGCTGGAGCAAGGTGGAACTGCCGCCGCGCCCGGCCGCAAAGCGCGGCGTCGAACTCGATCTGCCCGCCGGCAAGGGCAAGAGCGTCGTCGCCTATACGGTCGATCCCCTCAGCATTCTCGTGCTCCGCCGCATGAAGCGCCTGCCGCTGCCCGAAGGCACCACCGTCATCTCGGTTATGCGCGATGGCATCGTATTGACCGAAACGCTCGATGAGGGCCTCAAGGCAGGCGATGTCGTGCTGCTCCTCATAAATGTGGATGCCGTACCGGCGCTTGACCGTCTCTTCGGCGCGCGCCGCACCCGCGAGCGCAAGAAGGAGGAAGGCCTCGTCGATTTCACGCTCGAAGGCCACACCTCTGCTGCGGTTGTCGGCGACATCTATGGCCTCACCCTCAGCCCGGAGGAGCGCGAACTGGATATCGCAACCTTCATGCGCTCCCGGCTCGGCAAGGACGTGAAGGAAGGAGCGCGCGTCCGGGTGGACGGTGTGGAACTCGTCGCGCGGCATGTGGAGGAGGGTGTGATCGGTCAGGTCGGGCTCGATCTCGATCCGCCGGAGCAGGAAACCCTTGCCAGAAGCGTCCGCCGCCGCCTGCGCGACTCCGTCAGCGAATTGCGCGAGCTTTTCCTGGTCGAGCAGGACCGCAAGCTCTGATACCGCGCTTGCTTGACCTTGCGGGCGCCGCCCTCCAGAGTCGCGCCAACGAAAACATCATCAGGGAAGGCGCAGCGCCATGGATCTCGGTCTCAAGGGCAAGAAGGCAATCGTTACCGGCGGCACGCGCGGCATCGGCCGCGCCATCGCCGAAACGCTGGCAAGGGAAGGCTGCGATGTCGCGATCTGCGCCCGCAATCAGGGCCAGGTCGATGAGGCTGTCGCCGCGCTCTCGAAGCTCGGCGTGAAGGCCCATGGCGGCATCGCCGACATCGCCGATGGCGAAGGCCTGAAGAAATGGATCGCCGATACCGCCAAAGCGATGGGCGGCCTCGACATCCTTGTCGCCAATGCCTCCGCGCTCGCAAACGGCAATGACGAGAAGTCGTGGCGCGCCTGCTTCGAGATCGACGTGCTGGGCGCGGTCAACGCTTTCGAGGCGGCGCTCCCCTTCCTCACCGAAGCCGCGAAGAAGTCGGGCGACGCTTCCGCCACCTTCATCTCCTCGATTTCCGCAGCCGAGAACGACAATGCGAACGCCTATGGCGCGCAGAAGGCGGCGCAGATCCATCTCGCCAAAGGCTATGCCCGCCAGCACGCCCCGGCCCATATCCGCGTGAACACGGTCTCGCCCGGCACGGTCTATTTCAAGGGCGGCGTCTGGAACATGATCGAGGATCACATGCCCGCCATGTTCAAGCAGGCGATGGAGCGCAATCCGACCGGCCGCATGGCGACGCCGCAGGACATCGCGAATGCAACCGTGTTCCTTGCGAGCCCCGCCTCCTCCTTCACCACCGGCACGAACCTCGTGGTCGACGGCGCAATCTCGCGCCGCGTGAATTTCTGAGCACTTCGTTTATTGAGGCGTCATGGCCCGGCTTGGCCGGGCCATCCACGTCTTTCTTTTCTTCAGACCACAGCAAAGACGTGGACGGCCCGAATAAATCGGGCCGTGACGATGTGGGTTGGTTGAACGATTAACCGCCCAACGCCATCCACCGCCGCATTGCGGCCCTCGCAAATTCTTCCTGCGCGCCGAGATGCGCTTCGATCTGCGGTTCGATGAGCCTTTCGATTTCCGCGCGCGGCACGTTGAGCGCCTTCGCGCGCAATGTCGTCCAGCCGTCGAGAATCTCGCGCGTCACTTCCAGGTGAAACTGGAAGGCGTAGGTCTTCTCTCCGATGCGGAAGGACTGGTTGGGGCAGGTCTCACGCGTTGAAAGCCGCCTCACGCTATCCGGCAGGTCGCCCGGCAGATCGAACGTATCGCCATGCCAATGCATGGTGCGAAGCCCCGGCGCGGCATCATGCAGCAGCGGATCATCAGCCGCCGCCGCTTCCCATGTCTGCGGCACGAAGCCCCATTCTTCATGTACTTCGAGCTTTTCGCTCATCTTGTAGACCGGTGCGCCGAAGGCGCTCGCCACGATCTGCGAGCCGAGGCAGACGCCCATCGCGGGCTTGCCTTCGCCGTGGAAGCGCCGCACCAGCCGCTTGCTCTCCTCGATGAAAGGATACTTGTCCGCCTCATAGACGCCCATCACGCCGCCGAGTACCACCAGCGCATCGAACCCGTCCGCCGCGTCGGGCACGCCGCGCGCCTTGCCCGTCTCCATGTCGCGGCCATTCACCGTGTCGATCTGCGTGGCGCTAGCCCCCATCCGCGCCGCCTCGTCGAGCAGCACGCCGGGCGGCGAGTCGAGCGCATTCACGAGATAAAGAATGTGCATATTCCGTCTCTGCTTACCCTCTCCCCATGGGGAGAGGGGTGAGAGGACAAATGAAAAGTCTAGCGGACTTTTCGTCCTCGAACGCCCACCGAAGGTGGGAAGGGTGAGGGGGCAGCGTCAGGCGCTGGCGTATCTGTCGCTCGCCCGCACCATCACATCGACAATGCCGGGCTCCGTCGCCGTATGGCCGGCATCGGGCACGATGTTGAGTTCGGCATCCGGCCAGGCCTTGGCGAGTTCCCAGGCCGTGAACATCGGCGTCACCACATCATAGCGGCCCTGCGCGATGACCCCCGGAATGCCTTTCAGCTTTCCCGCATTGCGGATCAGCTGGTCCTGCGGCTCGAAGAAGCCCTTGTTCATGAAGTAGTGGCATTCGATCCGCGCGAAGGCGAGGGCGAAATGCCCGTCCGCAAAGCGCTTCACGCGCTCGGGGTCGGAATGGAGCGAGAGCGTTGTCCCCTCCCAGATGCTCCAGGCCTTGGCGCAGGCGATCTTCTCGGCCTCGCTCTGGCCCGTGAGCCGCTTGTAATAGGCCGCCATCAGATTGCCGCGCTCCGCTTCCGGAATCGGCGCGATGAAATCCTCCCAGGCATCGGGGAACAGCGCGTCCGTTCCCTCCTGATAGAACCAGTGAAGCTCCCGCTCCCGCAGCGTGAAAATACCCCGCAGGATGATCTCGGTGACGCGGCCGGGATGCGTCTCGGCATAGGCAAGCGCCAGCGTCGAGCCCCATGAGCCGCCGCAGAGCTGCCACGTCTCGATGCCGAGATGCTCACGGATGCGCTCCATGTCGGCCACGAGATCCCAGGTCGTGTTTTCCTTCAGTTCGGCATGGGGTGTCGATTTTCCGCAGCCCCGCTGGTCGAACAGGATGATGCGATAGGCGTCCGGATTGTGCGTCCGCCGCATGGTTGGGGTCGAGCCGCCGCCCGGTCCCCCATGCACGATGATGACGGGCTTGCCCTTCGGGTTGCCGCACTCCTCGAAATAGATCGTGTGCAAATCGGAAACCTTCAGCATGCCCGTGCGGTAGGGCTCGATTTCGGGGTAGAGCGGGCGCCGGTCGGCGGTCGTGTCGGGCATGTCCGGTCCTTGTCGGTCGTCGGGGGCGCACAGGGCGCCTGAATCAACTCATTGAATAATCATCGAAAATTGCCCCGGCCACCAGCCGGGCGTCAGGCCGTTTACCATTTTTTTGTCTTTCGTCTCACACTACTGATTGACCTCGGGGAACAGAAAGCTACTATATCTGGACGCGCGCTGCTTCGCGGGGGATCAACTCAGAGCGGTAGCGCAATCACTGAAAATAGCGAGTTCTGCCCGGCGTACGGGGCAGGAAGACGGCGGGAGACTATCTGCCCGCCGGATGGGGATCTTTTGCCCGCTTCCGATGCGGCGAAGCAGGGCAAACCGGGGGCCAGAACATGCTGAATGACACGTCGAAAGCGGTAGATATGAGTGAGGTTGAGGCCAGCGTATCGGCAATCATCACGGGCGAGCGGGCTGTGCCCCGCGCGCGCAAGGACGCGCGCCCCCTGGCCGAGCCGGAAATGCCCTTTGGCGAGCAGGATCAGGCGGTCCAGACGAAGGGCCGCTATCGCGTGAAGGTCGACCATGGCCGCGACGCGCTGCTGACCGAATTCGGCAAGGCCACGCTGCGCGACCGCTACCTGATGCCCGGCGAATCCTATCAGGACATGTTCGCCCGCGTGGCTTCCTATTACGCGGATGACGCGGCCCATGCCCAGCGTCTCTACGACTATATTTCGCGCCTCTGGTTCATGCCGGCGACGCCCGTCCTGTCGAATGGCGGTACGCAGCGCGGCCTCCCCATTTCCTGCTTCCTCAATGAAGCCAATGACAGCCTTGAAGGCATTGTCGGCCTCTGGAACGAGAATGTCTGGCTCGCGGCCAAGGGCGGCGGCATCGGCTCCTATTGGGGTAATCTCCGCTCCATCGGCGAAACCGTCGGCGGCAATGGCAAGACGTCGGGCATCATCCCCTTCATCCGCGTCATGGATTCGCTGACGCTCGCGATTTCGCAGGGCTCGCTCCGCCGCGGCTCGGCGGCGGTCTATCTCCCGATCGATCATCCCGAGATCGAGGAATTC
>JAJLKS010000154.1:0-1999 GCA_033838765.1 Alphaproteobacteria bacterium | reverse complement strand
CCGATCGGCCGCGAGCGGCTGGTCCGCCTTTTCTCCACCGTGCTGCGCCATGACGAGGACGGGAAATATTATCTCGTCACGCCGGTCGAAAAGGTCGGCATCACGGTGGACGACGCGCCTTTTGTCGCCGTCGCCATGAAGGTGGAAGGCGAGGGCCGCGATCAGGTGCTCACCTTCACCACCAATGTCGGCGATGAAACCGTCGCCGGACCCGTTCACCCGATGCGATTCGAAATCGCCCCGGAGACCGGCGAGCCCGCCCCTTACGTCCATGTCCGCGCGCGCCTCGACGCGCTCATCAACCGCGCCGTGTTCTACGACCTCGTCGAGCTCGGTGTCGAAGAGGAAGATGAAGGCCGCAACTGGTTCGGCATCTGGTCCGGCGGTACGTTCTTCCCGGTTCAGCCGGCGGAAGAAATGGGCGGCTGAATCCTCTGGACAATATTCCACCAATGGAATATATTCCTTGGATGGAATGTGCCGTCGAATATACAGATGAATTCGGCTCTTGGTGGTCCTCGCTCGACGAAAATGAGCAGGACGATGTTGCTGCCATGGTTGGGTTGCTGGAAGAGCGTGGTGTGAGGCTCGGCTTTCCTCATTCCTCCGGCATAGAAATGTCGCGTCACAACCACATGCGCGAATTGCGCGTCCAGAGCGGCGGTCGGCCCATTCGTGTCTTCTATGCCTTCGATCCAAGACGCATGGCCATTTTGCTGATCGGTGGCGACAAGACCGGACGCGACAGGTTCTACGAAGAGTTCATCCCGGTTGCCGACCGGCTCTATGACGAGCATCTGGAAGAGTTGAGGAAGGAAGGGTTAATCGAATGAGTGGACGCAGAAAGTTTGGAGAGATCGTCGGCAAGTTGCCTGCGGAGCGCCGTGCGCGCATCGAGGCAAAAAAAGCTTCGCTTCGTGAGGAAATGGCACTGCATGAATTGCGCGAGGCGTTGCAGATGACGCAAAGCTCGCTCGCCTCCTTGCTCGGCGTCGAACAGCCCGCGATCGCAAAGCTTGAGAAGCGCGATGACGCGCATATAAGCAAGATCAGACAGGTGATTGAAGGACTGGGTGGTGAGTTGCGCCTTGTTGCGCATTTCCCGTCGGGCGATGTGACCATCACGAATTTCAGCCGGACCGGAAATTGACTCCCTGACATGAACGCCCATCGCCACCTCATCCTCTCCCGCACCGACAGGGAGCCGCCGGCTCTGGCCGCATTGCTGGCCACGGAAGGCCTGCCGGGCCTGCGCGGCGACCACGATCTCAATCCGCCGGAAAGGCCGCTGCCCGAGGGCAATGTCTGGGTCGAGCCGGAAGAGCGCGTCTCGCTCCGCCCCGCCGCCGTCCTCGTGCCCATTGTCGAGCATGCGCACGGCCCCCATGTCCTGCTCACGCGCCGCGCCGATCATCTGGGCTCGCATTCCGGCCAGGTCGCCTTTCCCGGCGGCAAGATCGATCCGGGCGAGACGCCTGCGGAGGCGGCGCTCCGCGAGGCCGAGGAAGAAGTCGGCCTCGACCGCTCTTATGTCGAGGTGGCGGGCTATCTCGATGCCTATGAGACCGGCACCGGCTTCCGCATCCTGCCCGTGGTCGGCTTCGTCACGCCCGGCTTCAGCCTCACCATTTCTCCCCATGAGGTCGCTGAAGCCTTCGAGGTGCCCTTGTCCTTCCTCATGAATCCGGCCAATCACGAGCGTCACAGCGCGGTCTGGCGCGGCAGGCGTCGCGAATATTACGCGATGCCCTATAATGGATATTATATCTGGGGCGCCACCGCCGGCATGTTGAAGAACATGTATGACCGGCTATATGGCGACTGAATGCCTCAGGGGCCCCTGTGCCGCGCCTCTATAGTCTGGGGCCAACGATCAAGAACAGTGAGTGAGGAAAATCACCGATGAGCGCCGATAAGGAACTGGCCCGCGCGGCCTGGCTGAACGAAGCCGATACGAGAGCCGTGATGGACGCGCTCCATGCGGGCGGCGGCGCGGCGC
>JAJLKS010000153.1:0-4814 GCA_033838765.1 Alphaproteobacteria bacterium | reverse complement strand
CAAGCTCTCGGATATAGAGCGGCTATTTGGCCGCCGCTGAGGGCGCAAGGCAGGCCGTATTGAGAAAGCCCGTCAGTTCGTCCGTCACATGATGGATGTGCGGGCCCTCCGCACCTTCATGCGAAATCAGGTGATGGCGTTCCGGCCCCTGTATGCCCGGTCTTACCCAGACCGTCGTCATGCCGATATCGTGAGGCACTTCGAGATTGCGGGCAATGTCTTCGAACATGGCGGCCCGGGCAGGCTCGATGCCGCTTGCCTCCACAAACCGCTCATAGGCGCGCCGCCGCGGCTTCGGCTCGAAGGCCGTCGTCACGATGTCGTATATGCCGTCGAATACATGATCGATGCCGAGCTGCCGCACGACATTTTCCGCATGGGCAACGGAGCCATTGGTGAAGATCACCTTTCGTCCCGGCAGCCGGGAAATGGCATCGCCGAGCGCCGCGTCGCGCGAGACGCCCGACACGTCGATCCGGTGCACGAAATCGAGAAAGGCATCGGGCTTCATCCCATAGACCGTCATCAGGCCGGAAAGCGTGGTCCCGTGCTCGATATAGAAGTCCTTCTGGATGCGCTTTGCCTCGACGGGACCGACGCCGAGATACTCGCCGATAAAGGCGGTCATCCGCTGATCGACCTGCGCGAAGAGATCGCAAGCGGGCGGATAGAGCGTATTGTCGAGGTCGAAAACCCATGTTTCGACATGGGCAAAGCCACGCCTTGCCGGGGGGACGTCAGGTCTCTGCATGGCACAGTTTTGCCGCCTCCGGGCGGGCGTGGCAAGGGGCGGAGATTAATCGAGTGTTAAGACGCCGCGCCGGACACTCAAAGGGAATTTTGACAACCGAAGCCCCGGAGCTTGAATGGCGTTCGGCTTTCTGTCCCGTCTGTTCGGCCGGCGAAAGCTCCCACCGGAGTTGCGCTACGAGGACGCGCGCCATGTCCTCGAAAGCCATCAGCTTGCCGCGAAACGCGAGCTCGCCTCACGGGACGATGCGCCGCCCGAGGCACTCTATTATCTGGCATGCGATGACGATGCGGAGGTGAGAGGGCTCGTCGCGGGCAACCCTTCGACGCCCCATCAGGCGAATGAACTCCTGCGGACGGATTCGGATGACGACGTGCGCATGGAACTCGCCCGCAAGATCGCGCGGCTCATGCCCGGCATGCCGGAAGGCGAACTGACGGCACTGCAGCAAAAGACCATCGCGCTGCTCGAACGACTGGCGGAAGACGAATTGCCGCGTGTCCGCGCCGTCATCGCCCGGGAGATAGCCGCCTGCCGGACAATTCCCAGGCGCCTTGCGCTGCGGCTTGCGCATGATGCCGAAATCGCGGTTTGCGGCTCCATCCTGCAATACTCACCGCTTCTTTCCGACGAGGATCTGGTCGAGATTGTCGCCACGACGCGCGTGCGCGGCGCGATCGAAGCCATCGCCCATCGCAAGGGGCTCGGCGGCGATGTGGCAGACGCCATCGCTGCCTCGCTCGACATTCCGGCGATTGCCGCCCTGCTCGCAAACCCGAGCGCCGAAATTCGCGAGCAGACGATGAATCGTGTCATCGCACAGGCCGCCGCCATTGAGACGCTGCATCTGCCGCTCGTCATGCGGACCGATCTTTCCATGCGTGCGATCCGGCGCATCGCCACCTTCGTCTCGCGTGCGCTCCTCGATGAACTCACGCGCCGGAACGGGCTCGATGAGGAAACGGCTCAGATGCTCAAGGCGCGGGCGCAGGCAGCACTCGAGGCGGAAATCGACGCCGCCGGAAAGCCTGTTACGGTCGAGGCCGTCCGCAAGGCCTATGCGAAGGGTGACCTCGGCGACGAGATCGTGACGGGTGCGGCCACAATGGCGCGGCGCGAGCCTGTCGTAGTCGCACTATCGCTGCTTACAGGAGTGGCGCCGGGTACCATTGACATGGTGCTCGACGCACAAAGCGGACGTGGAATCGCAGCCCTTTGCTGGAAGGCCGGCCTGTCGATGCGCACCGCCCTGTCCATTCAGGCGCATATCGCACATGTCCCGCAGGCGAACCTCCTGCTGCCACGCGACGGCATCGACTATCCGTTGGCGGAAAGCGAACTCCTCTGGCATCTGCAGTATTTCGGTATCGACGCAGGCGATCCGCAGGCCCAGTACTAATCCAGCGTGAGTTCGAGGAACTCCTCGCCGGTGGTATCGGCGCGCGTAAATGACTTTTCGTCGAAGCCGCGCGCCGCACAGCGATCCCGGCCGCGTATCTCGAAGCGGGTCGTCTTCGTGCAATAGGGCCGGTCGCCGCTCCAGACGAGCGGTACACCATCGCGCGTGACGATGGCGCCGAGGTCGTCCACGGCTTCCGCATAGTAATAATAGGCATCGCCCGTCAGCTTGCCCTTGATCGCCTTGCGGCAGCTGCCGGGATCGATCCTTATCCAGCCGCTCGACATATCGTCTTCCCCGCTGCGATATCCGACCGCCGCCCAGACGAGTTCATCCGTGCGATTGCAGATGTCGAGGCCGACGCTCTGATGAGCGGCAATGCTGCGCGAAACGAGTTCGGCCAGCAGTCCGTCGTCGATCGTTCCCGTCTGCGTCAGGCCGGCCGAGCGCTGAAAGGCCTGCACCGCTCTCAATGTATTGCGCGCGGCGATGCCG
This sequence comes from Alphaproteobacteria bacterium, assembly GCA_033838765.1. Lineage (GTDB taxonomy): Bacteria > Pseudomonadota > Alphaproteobacteria > Parvibaculales > Parvibaculaceae > Parvibaculum. Next base: position 2,169 of record JAJLKS010000153.1, on the reverse strand, counting down.
TCGACCTGCTTCAGGGCAAAGCCGAGATCCATCAACAGACGCTGCGTGCCGGCAACTCTCGATTCATCGGCACTGTGTTCGCTCGCTTCCGAGAAGCTTGTCGTCCAGCTCCTACCGGCCCTGGTCTCGACGCGGAGGAAGTCTGCGGCATCGAAGCCGCGCATCGCGCATTGCTCCCGCCCCTCGATTTCGAAGGGAGCCTCGACGATGCAGAAACTGGTATTGCCGGAAAAATACTTGATGCTGCCCTTGTGGGCGTCGAAAGACCGCGCGAAGACATAGTATTCGCCGCCATCGACGGGACCTTCGAGCATCGCTTCGCAGCCACCGGGCAGCAGGCGCTTCCAGCCGCGGCTCTTCCAGATTTCGCCCGATGAATAGCCGATTGCCGCATCGAGCACATAGCTCGTGCGGTTGCAGAAACGGTAGTCGGCATGCGCCGTGCCCGGCAAGGCGAGCCAGCAGAGCAGGACGGCAGCGGCGATCTGCAAGATTGTCTTCATGGATGTCGGTCATTCCCCCGTATGGGAAAACTCTAGCATCCATGAGCGCCAGGGGGAAAGGACGAGGGTGCCCGTCAGCGCTGAATGAGCGTGCCTGCACCATGCTCTGTGAAGAGTTCGAGCAGGACCGCATGGCGCACCCGGCCGTCGAGAATGACGACGGCCTCGACGCCGCCTTCGACGGCCTCGATGCAGGTTTCGAGCTTCGGGATCATGCCGCCGGATATCGTGCCGTCCGTCATCAGTGCCTTGGCCCGGTCGAGCGTGAGTTCCTCGACGAGCTTTCCCTGCTTGTCGAGAACGCCGCTCACATCGGTGAGGAGCAGCAGGCGTGCCGCGCCCATTGCCGCGGCGATCGCACCTGCGGCCGTATCGGCATTGATATTGTAGGTGTGGCCGTCTTCCGAAACGCCGATCGGCGCGATGACCGGAATGATGTCCGACTTCTGGATGACTTCGAGAATTTCCGGATTGATCTTCGCAGGTTCGCCGACAAACCCGAGATCGAGGATCTTCTCGATATTCGATTCCGGATCGTGGATCTTCTGTTCCACCTTGCGCGCGACGATGAGATTGCCGTCCTTGCCGCAAAGTCCGACGGCGCGGCCGCCAGCCTGATTGAGCTGCGCGACGATCTGCTTGTTGATCGAACCGGCCAGAACCATCTCGACGATCTCGACGGTCGCCTTGTCGGTGATGCGCAAGCCGCCCGAGAATTCGCTCTTGATGCCGAGCCGGTTCAGCATCGCACCGATCTGCGGGCCGCCGCCATGCACCACGATGGGGTTGAGCCCCGCCTGCTTCAGCATCACGATATCGCGGGCAAATTCGGCGCCGAGCGTTTCGTCGCCCATCGCATGGCCGCCATACTTTACGACGACGGTGCGCTTGTCGTAGCGCTGCATGAAGGGCAGGGCTTCGGAAAGGACGCGTGCCCTGTCGAGTCTCGTGTCGTCGGTATTCGTGGTATCCGCCATAGGTTCCGGCCCTGCTCGCGTCTCTTCATTCGCTCCGCGGTTTATACCCCAGCAGCGCGGGATCGGCCAGTGAGGCGACCTCCGCCCGAAGCTCCGCGATGCCCGTACCCTTTTCGCTGGATGTGGCGACGATGCGCGGATGAGCGGCCACATGCTTGCGCAAGGCGCCCCGCACTTCCTCCAGCCGAACGTCCAGTTCGCCTGTCTTCAGCTTGTCGGTCTTGGTCAGCACGATCTGATAGGACACGGCCGCCTCGTCCAGCATGTCCATCACTTCATGGTCGTTGGCCTTGAGCCCGTGCCGCGCATCGATCAGCACGAAGACGCGGCGGAGCGGCGCCCGCCCCCTGAGATAGGACATGACGAGCGCCGTCCACTCATTGACCCGCGTTTTCGTCTCGCGCGCATAGCCGTAACCCGGCAGGTCGACCAGCATGATGGCGGCCTTGCCCGCCGCGCCCAGCGAGAAGAAATTGAGTTCCTTGGTGCGGCCGGGTGTGTTCGAGGTCCGCGCAAGCGTCTTGCGGCCGGTGAGCGCGTTGATGAGGCTCGACTTGCCGACAGTCGAGCGCCCCGCAAAGGCGACCTCGGCAAGCGCAGTCGCGGGCAGGCCCTTCATGTCGACAACGCCGCGAACGAATTCGCAAGGTTGCGCAAAGAGCCATCGCCCGGTTTCGATGTCCGGCGTG
>JAJLKS010000152.1:0-5194 GCA_033838765.1 Alphaproteobacteria bacterium | reverse complement strand
CGCGCAATATGTGGGCCCGGAGACCGTTTCCAGCTATGCGCGCCGCTATGGCATTGCCGACAACATGCCGCCCGTGCTGTCGATGTCGCTCGGCGCAGGCGAGACGACGCTCATGCGCATGGTCGGTGCCTATGCGATCCTCGACAATGGCGGCAAGCGCGTGACGCCAACGCTCGTTGACCGTGTGCAGGACCGTTTCGGCCGCACCGTCTATCGCAATGACGAGCGGCCTTGCCCGGCTTGCACGCAAGAGTGGGAAGAAGCGCAGGCAGACGCCGCGCGACGCAATCCTGCAAACGCGGAACCTGTCATGCCGCCCGAATTGCCCGACAACAGGGAACAGGTTGCCAATCCGCAGACCGCCTATCAGATCACTTCGATGCTCGAAGGTGCCGTACAGCGCGGCACAGGCGGTGCCGCGCGCAAGGTCGGTGTGCCGCTTGCCGGCAAGACCGGCACAACGAATGACGGCAAGGATGCCTGGTTCATCGGCTATTCGCCGAATCTCGTGGTCGGTATCTTCATCGGCTTCGATGAGCCGCGTCCGCTGGGCCGCGCCGAAACCGGCGGCCGCGCCGCGGCGCCCATCTTCGCCAACATCATGCAGCGCGCGATCGGCGGCAAGCCGGCCATTCCCTTCCGTGTGCCGCCCGGCATCTCGCTTGTGAAGGTCAATGCAAAGACCGGCAAGCTCGCGGATGGCGAGGGCTCGGGCGTGATCCTCGAAGCCTTCAAGCAGGGTACGGAGCCGCAGCTGACCTCATCGGCGCCCGGCGTCAGCCTGTTCGGCAACGTGCCGGTTGTGCAGGAAGATCAGCAGTCCTTCGACGGCGCGGTTCTCGATGGCGGCGATGAAGTGCCGCCCGGGCTGATGGACTCCGCCAATGACAATCAGCCGGCAGACGGATTGCGGGGCGCCGATGGTGAGGCGCTTCCCTTCGGTGTCGCGATGCCCGAAGGCGGCGTACCTGCAGATCAGATCCCCGATGCCGGCCGCGAAGAGCCTGCACGTCCCGGTGGCCTTGCCGCCGGCGGCGGTCAGGAGAACGATATCGGGGCAGGCACGGGCGGTCTCTACTGACGACCGGCCCGGCTTCACATCCCGATGCCCGGCTTTGGCCCGCACACGGAAAGTCTTTTCCGTTTGTCCGCTCCGGTGAGCATTGTACCTTGCGAATGAAATGCACCGGATGACAGAAAATATTTCAGGCAGGGATATCGGTTCCCACAGGCTGAGGCGTGTTGCTTATCTCTCGCGCATGGCGCTTGGCATCTTCCGGCATGCTCCTCTGCCGCAGCAGAAGATCGTCTTCACCGTCACGAACGGGCGTTCCGGTTCCGCGCGCCTGTCCTCGCTTTTCGATGCGATGGAGAATGTCACCTCGATGCACGAACCGCATCCGCGTTTCGATACGTTGATGCATGTCGCCCATCTCGTGCCTGCCGTCGCTCGCGGCTTCCTGCGCCATGTGAAGCTGCCCGCCATCGCCCGCCTGCCGCGGCCCGTCTATGTCGAGACGAGCCATATGTTCGGCAAGGGCTATTTCGACGCCATGCTAGGCCTCGGCATTCCCTTCTCGCTGATCCTGCTGCGGCGGAATGCGCGCAGCGTCGCGCTCTCCATGCTGCGCCTCGGCACCATTCCCGGCCGCACGCATTGGGGCCGCCGCTTCTACATGCTGCCGTCCGAGGCACAATTCGTGAAGCTGCCGGTCCCCGCGCGCCTCACCGACTACCAGCTTTGTTACTGGCATGTCCGCGAAACGGAAGCGCGCCAGAAGGCCTATGGCGAAAGGGCGCGCGCGCATGGCCTCGCTGTTGCCGAGGTGGATACGGACGATCTCAACAAGCCCGGCACTTTCGAAGCGCTTCTCGACGCACTCGGCATAGAGGCTAGCGCGGCGGACCTTGCCCGGATTGACGCTGCGCGCGGCGCGCGCGTCAATGAGAAGGTGCAGCGCGCCGAACGCCCTGCCGCCATGCCGGACGATATCGATGCCGAGGAAGCGGCGATCGACGCGCTGGCGGGCAACGCAGCGTGACATACGACGCGATCATTCTCGGCGCGGGCGGGGCAGGGCTCTTCTGCGCCATGACGGCAGGAGGGCGCGGGCGCCGCGTCCTCGTCATCGACCATGCGAAAAAGCCTGCCGAGAAAATCCGCATCTCGGGCGGCGGGCGCTGCAACTTCACCAACATCCACACGAGCGGGAAGAATTTCCTGTCGGAGAACCCGCGCTTCTGCCTCTCGGCGCTGGCGGGCTTCAAACCGGCGGATTTCATTGCGCTGGTGGAGGCGCATGGCATCGCCTGGCACGAAAAGACGCTCGGGCAGCTTTTCTGCGACGGCTCCTCGCAACAGATCATCGACATGCTGCTCGCCGAGTGCGGCAAGGTCGGCGTCACAATCTCGCTGGAGACGGAAATAAAGAACGTCACGAAAGGCGAGACCGGCTTCACCGTCGAGACATCGAAGGGGCGCTTCGCCGCGCCTGCGCTTGTCGTCGCGACAGGCGGCAAGTCGATCCCGAAAATGGGTGCCACGGGCCTCGCCTATGACATCGCGCGGCAATTCGGCCTCCGCCTCGTGCCGCCGCGCCCGGCGCTCGTCCCCTTCACCTTCGGCCCGGAGCTGCGCGAGGCGCTGGAGGGGCTGTCCGGCGTCTCGGTCGATGCGGTGGTCTCGCACGGCAAGACGCGCTTTGCCGAGGCGCTGCTCTTCACCCATCGAGGGCTTTCGGGCCCGGCCATCCTGCAGATCTCGTCTTATTGGCGCGAGGGCGACGAGATCGTCATCGACATGGCGCCCGGCCGCGATGTGCTCGCCGAATTGAAAGAGGCGCGCAAGGCAACGCCGAAACAGGACATCGCGACCGCGATCGCGCGCCTGCTGCCGAAGAGTCTCGCCGAAAATATCGCCCGCCGCGCAGGCGTCGAAGGCCGCCTCGCGGACCTGCCGGACAGGAAGCTCGAAGCCGCCGCCACGCTCGTCAACCGCTGGCGCGTGAAACCCTCAGGCACCGAAGGCTACCGCACGGCGGATGTCACCGCCGGCGGCATCGATACGCGCGACCTCTCCTCAAAGACGATGGAAGCGCGAAACGTCCCCGGCCTCTACTTCATCGGCGAAGCAGTGGACGTCACCGGCCACCTCGGCGGCTTCAACTTCCAATGGGCCTGGGCGTCGGGGTTTGCGGCGGGGAAGGCTGTCTAGAAGAAGCCGTCATTGCCTGGCTTGACCCGGCAATCCAGTAGCCGCCGGCAGGCGGCCCGGGCTTCACATGAAATGTTCTTCGCTACCGGTTTCATTCCTCGCCCTGGATGCCCGGGTCAAGCCCGGGCATGACGAACTGAGAGAATAAGCAAATGAGGCAATAGCGCGCGACGCACCTGAATGGCCCCCTGTCCCTTTACACCGCCCCCTCATCCCCCTATTTTCCGCGCCAGAAACGGGGCCGAATCCGGCCGCACACGTCACGAGAAGAGTTCCCCATGCGCGCCGAGATGCAGACGCTCGCCGATGAAATCAAGCAGTCGCTCGCACTGCTGAGGAGGCATCTTTGACTGGGATGCTGCCCTCCGCCGCTTCGACGAACTGACGGCGAAAGCCGAAGATCCCGACTTCTGGAACGATCCCGAGAAGGCGCAAGGCCTGATGCGCGAGCGCACGCGCCTTGAGGAATCCATTGGCCGTTACCGGCGCCTTGAAGCCGCGCTCAACGACAATATCGAACTGATCGAGATGGGCGAGGCCGAGGGCGATGCGGATATCGTCTCCGAGGCGGAAGCCGCGCTGCGCGCCGCGCGCAACGAGGCGGCGGAAGCCGAGGTCGAGACGCTTCTCTCCGGCGAGGCCGACCAGAACGACACCTATGTCGAAGTCCATGCGGGCGCGGGCGGCACCGAAAGCCAGGACTGGGCGCAGATGCTGCTCCGCATGTATACGCGCTGGGCGGAAAAGCGCGGCTACAAGGTCGAACTCATCGAGCGGCATGACGGCGAAGAAGCGGGCATCTAGTCGGCCACCATCGTCGTGAAGGGCCACAATGCCTATGGCTGGCTGAAGACGGAGTCGGGCGTGCACCGGCTCGTCCGTATCTCGCCCTATGACAGCGCCGCGCGCCGCCACACGAGCTTTTCCTCGGTCTGGGTCTATCCGGTGGTGGACGACCGCATCGAGATCGAGATCAATGAAAGCGACTGCCGCGTCGATACCTACCGGGCGTCCGGCGCGGGCGGCCAGCACATCAACAAGACCGACAGCGCGGTGCGCATTACGCATATTCCGACAGGCATCGTCGTCGCCTGCCAGAACGAGCGCTCGCAGCACAAGAACCGCGCCGCCGCCTGGGACATGCTGCGCTCGCGTCTCTACGAGCTCGAGCTGCAGAAGCGCGAGGAAGCCGCCGCCGCGCAGGAAGCCGGCAAGACGGATATCGGCTGGGGCCACCAGATCCGCTCCTATGTGCTGCAGCCCTATCAGATGGTGAAGGACCTGCGCACCGGCGTCGAAAGCCCCGATCCCGCCAAGGTACTCGACGGTGACCTCGATGCCTTCAGGGCGGCGGCCCTTGCCGCGCGCGTCCATGGCGGCGCGGAAGCGGTCGAGGATATCGATTAGGGACATCCGTCCGGAAACGGGACAAACGAAAAGGCCGGAGATCGCTCTCCGGCCTTTCGCATGTCAGGTGCTGTCTGACGAAGTCTTTACTGTGCCGCCGGGCGCTTCACCACGACGCCGCCATCGTTCACCACGACCGGGCTGTCATTGCCGGCAGTGGCGGGTCGGGGCATGGCCGGGCGCGGCGCGTCCGAAACAAGCGGGCCCGAAGAGGCCGGTGCCGATGTGCGCGGCGCGGTGCCGCGGGCGGCCGGTGCGGCGCTCGACTGGTTGATCGGGTCGTCCGAGTGGCGGCAATTGCCTTCGAAGAAGGCGCCGGTCTCGACCGCGAGCGCTTCATGCAGGATGTCGCCCTCGACATGGCAGGTCGAGGAAAGCTGCACGCGGCGGCCGCGAATGGTGCCGATGACGCGGCCGCGGATCACGATATCCTCGGCGACGATCTCTCCGGTGATGGAGGCCTTCTCGCCGATCGTCAGCGACTGGCTGCGAATATCGCCTTCCACGGTGCCGTCGATCTGGATGTCGCCGGTGGCGGTCAGATTGCCATGCACCACCAGGTCGGCCGAGATG
>JAJLKS010000151.1:0-1446 GCA_033838765.1 Alphaproteobacteria bacterium | reverse complement strand
AGAGACGCTGTTTTCGACGGCGGGGATCAGCACGCGCAGGCGGATGTCGAGCCTGGCCTCCATCAGCATCTGGGCGAGCGCAAGCACGCAGGCAGCGCCGCCCATATCCTTCTTCATCAGTAGCATGGCGCTCGAAGGCTTGAGATCGAGGCCGCCCGTGTCGAAGCAGACGCCCTTGCCGACAAGCGTGACTTTCGGCGCCTCCGCCCTGCCCCATTGCATGTCGACAAGGCGTGGCGCGACGGCGGCGGCGCGGCCGACGGCATGAACCATCGGATAGTTTTCCGACAGCAGCGCCTCACCTTCGATTGCTCTGAAGCTCGCGCCATGCGCCTCGGCGATGTGCGCGGCAGCGGCGGCCAGATCGGCCGGGGTCATATCGGCAGCGGGCGTATTGATCAGATCGCGGGCAAGGAAGGTTGCGCGGGCAAGGCGGCTCACCTCCTCGCCATCGACGCCATCGGGCAGCACGAGGCGTGGCCAGTCGCGCGGGCTGCCGGAATAGCGCGTGAAGCGATAGGTGCCGAGGGCAAAACCAAGTGCGGCCTTGCCGGCCTCGCCGTGAATATCGCCGGCGAGGCGATAATCTCCGAGCGGCAGGGCGGCGGGCAGCGCGCCGGTAGCGAAAGGATCGCTGCCATCGCCAAGACCGAGAAGCACGCCCGCGAGTCCGCCCGACCCATCCGGCAGGAGCAGCACCTTGCCCGCCTCGCCCTTGAAGCCCGACGTCGTGACCCATGCGGCGCCGGGCCCTGCATGGGTTTCGCACCAGTTGCCCGTGTCGCCAGCGCGCACGAGCCAGACCGGCGTTGCCGCCGCATCCTTCCGGGAGATGAAAATATCGAGCAAGGCAGTGTCCGTCCGGCTTCGAGGAAAGAGATGATTTCGCTGGCCCGAAACCTTATAGAGTGGCCGGAACGCCCGCAACGGCAAGCCTTGCGGAGCCGCAGGCAAGCGAGAGGAACCGATGAGCGCCTATGAGTTCGAGCTGGTGATCGGCGACAAGAACTGGTCGAGCTGGAGCCTCCGGCCCTGGCTTCTGATGCGGCAGGCGGGAATTCCCTTCAAGGAAATCCCGATCCGGCTGCGGCAGGAGGACACGAAGGCACAAATTCTTGCCCATGCACCGGCAGGACAGGTGCCCGCGCTCAAATGGCGCAATGCGGTGATCGGGGACTCGCTCGCCATTTGCGAGACGATGGCCGATCTCTTTCCGGCCAAAGGCCTCTGGCCTGCGGACAGCGTGGCGCGGGCAGTGGCGCGCAGTGCCGCAGCGGAAATGCATTCCGGTTTCCAGGATCTGCGCCGCGACATGCCGATGGCGGTGCTCGAAAGGCATCCCGGCGAAGGGCAGAGCGAGGCTGCGCTTGCCAATGCGCGGCGCGTGGTCGAGATATGGCGTGGTGCGCGGCACCGCTTCGGGCGGCAGGCGGCGCAGGATCATGG
>JAJLKS010000150.1:0-3339 GCA_033838765.1 Alphaproteobacteria bacterium | reverse complement strand
ACAACCGGCAGGCAGGCCCCCGGCGGGCGTGCTTCGCATACCCAAAGCGATAGCAACACTTCGCTCACCGCGCGCATCCGCCAGTGGGCCGACGCATTGGGCTTCGATGCAGTGGGCATCACAACGCCTCAAGCCTTCCGGCGCATGACCTACGATCCGCCCGCACAGCTCGACCGCTTCCTCGAGCTTGGCCGCCATGGCGACATGGACTGGATTGAGGCTCACCACGCGCGCCGGCGCGATCCCCAAGGCATGTGGCCCGACGCTCGCAGCGTCGTCATGCTGGCCACGAGCTACGCGCCGTCGACCGACCCGCTCGAAGTTCTAGCGCACCCCCATCGCGCCGCGCTCTCCGTCTACGCGCGCGGCAAGGACTACCATGACATTGTCAAAGGCCGCCTCAAGCAGCTCGCACAGCGTATCGCGCGCGAAGCCGCAGCCGAGGTCAAGGTCTTCGTCGACACGGCACCACTCATGGAAAAACCGCTCGCCGCAGCCGCCGGGCTCGGCTGGCAGGGCAAGCACACCAACCTCGTCTCGACGACGCACGGCTCCTGGCTGTTCCTCGGAGCCATACTGACCAGCGTCGAGCTTAGCGCAGACACACCTCATGCCGACCGCTGCGGCACCTGCACGCGCTGCCTCGACGTCTGCCCGACACAAGCCTTCCCCGCGCCGTATCAGCTCGACGCCCGCCGCTGCATCGCCTACCTGACGATCGAACACCAGGGCCACATCCCGCGCGCGTTCCGCGGGGCCATTGGCAACCGCGTTTTCGGCTGCGATGAGTGTCTCGCCGTCTGCCCCTGGAACAAGTTTGCGAGCAAGGCGCGCGAAGATGCGTTCCACTCGCGCGAGGAACTCGAAGCGCCTCTTCTGGCCGAACTGGCGCTGCTCGACGATGCGGCATTCCGCGCGTTTTTCGCCGGGTCGCCGATCAAGCGGATAGGGCGCGACCGCTTCCTGCGCAATGTGCTGATCGCAATCGGCAATTCCGGTGTGGCGGATCTGCGCATCGCCGTCCGGGCGCTTGTGGAAGACGCATCGCCACTGGTGCGGGCTGCCGCGATCTGGGCACTCGGTGAACTCGGTATCGACGATGACTTGCGTGCGCACGCCCAACATGCGCTCGAGGCCGAGCCCGACGAGGCAGTATGCGAAGAATGGCGCTACCTGCTGAGATAGGTTTGTGCGGCAACGGCCGCCGGGCTGTCCGCACGGCCTGTTTCCTTCGCAATTTTCACAACATTGAGCCAGTCGGCATAGGCGCTCGCCTTGTCGCCCAGCGCCTCGTGAACGAGCCCGCGCTCGAGCAGCGCATCGAGGTCTCGCGGACGCATTTCGACCGCCCGGTTCGCATCGACCAGCGCGGCGCGCGGATAGCCGAGGCTCCGGTTCGCCGCCGCACGCAGCAGCAGCGGTTCGATCTGGAATGGATCGATGGCAAGCGCTTCCGCGGCGTCGTCGCGCGTTCCCTCCCAGTTTCCGGCAATCGCCTTCACCCGCGCTCGCCCCGCATAATAGACGGCCTCGCCCGGCATGCGCGCGATGGCATTGTCATAGGCGCGAATGGCGCTTTGCGCATCGCCTGCAATGGCGAAGGCATCGCCTGCCTGGCCGTATATTTCGGCGCGCATTGCGTCCTCGGCGCGGGTCAGCCTTTCGGCAAGCTCGAAGAAGGTGCGGCCGGCATCGGCGGGCCGGTTGAGCTGCATCAGTGCCAGCGCCTCGCAGTGAAGGCCGCCTGCCGCGTCTTCGCCGCGCCTGAGTTTCAGCGTCTGCGCCATGTCGAGCGCGCCCGCGGCATCCCGCTCAACGAGGTCAAGGCAGGCATCATAGCCGGGCTCCCCGCCCGGAGCGCCCCCTTGCGCATGTGCGCTGCCGGATGCGAAGAGAAGAAGGGAGAAAGCAAGGACAAGCTGTTTCATGGCGGTGAGACTTGTCCAGCCTGGGCAATCTTGCAAGGGAAGAATGGATATCCGATGGCGGCAGGAAAGCGGCTCTTCTGTTTCGGTTGCGGCTACAGCGCGCGCGTCTTTGCGGCGCGGTTCAAGGCGCGGGGCGGCGCCGTTGCAGGCACCTGCCGGACACCGGACAAGGCCGCCCGTCTTGCCGCCTCGGGCATCGTGCCATTTCTCTTCGGCGGCGGCGCGCCGCTCGCAGATGCATCTGCGGCGCTGTCGGGCACAACGCATCTCCTGATTTCCACCCCGCCGGATGAAAACGGCGATCCCGTGCTCGCCGCTCATGCAGAAGATTTGCTGAAGATCGCGCCCGGCATCGAATGGGCGGGCTATCTTTCCACCACCGGCGTCTATGGCGACCGGCAGGGAGGCTGGGTGGATGAGACGACGCCGCTCGACCCCGCCGTGACGCGCAGCGACCGGCGCGTTAAGGCCGAAGCGGCATGGACGGAATTTGCGAATTCGAGCGGCCTGCCGCTGCATATATTCCGTCTCGCGGGCATCTATGGACCGGGCCGGAACCAGCTGACCAGCGTAATCGATGGCAGCGCGCGCCGGATCGTCAAGGAAGGCCAGATATTCTCACGCATCCATGTCGAGGATATCGCCAATGTGCTCGATGCCTCCATTGCGCGGCCAAATCCGGGCGCGATCTACAATGTCTGCGACGATGAACCGGCGCCTGCGCCGGATGTCGTGGCCCATGCCGCAGAGCTTCTCGGGCGCGCCCCGCCGCCGGAAGTGCCCTTTGAAAAAGCGGATCTGTCGCCCATGGGCCGCAGCTTCTACATGTCGTCCCGGCGCGTTTCGAACCGCCGCATCCATGAGGAGCTCGGCGTCGCACTCGATTACCCGACCTACCGGGAGGGCCTGAAATCCCTTCTCGGGACGCTCTGACGCAGGCCATTCTGCCGCAGCGAAGCCTGGCGTGATTGGGATAGTATGAGGCAGAACCAAGGGAGGTTTCCATGTCGCATCACTATCATGGCGTTGTCTGGATCGATCATCACGAAGCGCGCATCCTCGACTTCAATGCGGATGGCGCCAACGCGGACAAGGTAACGCTCAAGCATTCGGCGACTCGCAAGCACGCCCAGTTTTCCGGCAAGGCAAGCTGGCGCGAGTCGGAAGATGCGGGCTTCTTCGATGAAGTGGCCGGCAAGCTCGAAGGTATCGGCGAAATCCTGATCGTCGGACCGGCCAATGCAAAGTTCGGTTTCCTGAAGCGCCTGCAGGCCAAACACGCCGCAATCGCGGGGCACGTCATCGGCATCGAGACGGTCGATCATCCTTCCGATGGAGAATTGCTGAACTTCGCCCGCGCCTATTTCAGAAAGGCCGACCGCATGCTGCCGCAGGTGGATTGAGACTCAGG
>JAJLKS010000149.1:0-1682 GCA_033838765.1 Alphaproteobacteria bacterium | reverse complement strand
CGCGTTTTCACACTCGCCGACCCCTATCGGGTCGTTATCGACATCAAGGGCGTACCTTTCAACATGTCCGTGATGCCTGAGGTGAGAAACCTCGGCGTCGTGACCGGCTACCGATATGGCCGCTTCGAGGCCGACACCTGGCGCGTCGTGATCGATACGGCCCAGCCGGTCGAGCTGGCGAGCAATTTCGTACTCGATCCGCAGGCAGGCTTCGGTCGCCGCGTGGTGCTGGACCTTGCGCCGACCGATGCGGCGACTTTCCATCGAACGGCGGGCCTGCCTGACGGCACTCAGGATTCGGCCGCCGCTGCGGCTGCCGAGCTTGCCGATGTTGCTGCCGTTCCGATGAGCCCGCCTGCGGAGCGCTTGGAGCGCCGCCGCGTCGTGGTCATCGACGCCGGGCATGGCGGCGTCGATCCGGGCGCCCTCGGCAGTTCCGGCGTCAAGGAAAAGAACGTCACGCTCGCCTTCGCCCGCCAGTTCGCCGAAGAGCTGCGCAACACGGGCCGCTATGAAGTTCACCTGACGCGCGATGCCGACATTTTCATTCCGTTGCGCGAGCGCGTATCGATTGCCCGCCGCCAGAAGGCGGACCTCTTCATCTCGGTTCACGCGGATGCGATCCAGCGGCCGGATGTGCGGGGCCTTTCCGTCTACACTTTGTCGGAAACGGCTTCGGACGCGGAAGCCGCGGCGCTTGCCCGCAATGAAAACCAGGCCGACCTGATTGCCGGCCTCGACCTGCAGGGCGAATCCCCCGAAGTGACGGGCATCCTGATCGATCTGGCCCAGCGCGAAACCAAGAATTACTCCTCACGTTTCGCCCGGTCGCTTGTCGACTATGCCAGCCAGCAGACGAAGACGCTCGACCCGGCGCATCGCTTTGCTGGCTTCGTGGTTCTGAAAGCGCCGGATGTGCCGTCGGTTCTCGTCGAGCTCGGCTTCCTGACGAACCGGGACGACGAAAAGCTGCTGACCTCCGCGACATGGCGGGCGGGCATGGCCAAGACAATGTCTCGGGCTGTCGACCGCTATTTCGGCGATCGCATGGCGGAAGGGCCGAACTGACACCTTATGGTGCGGGACCCGGCAACGCTTTTTTGGTAAATGCCGTTTTACCTTAAATTTGGATGCTTGCCGCGGGAGGTCGTCTTGCCGCCTCGCGCGTGCCATAATTAGGCATTAGAGGGCAGCGGGGCGGATATGTTGAGCGAGTGGGGGCAGAGCGCCCGATGCTGAAAGTTCTTTCGATCGTTGCAGCGGTCATTCTTGTGCTGCTCACCGGTGGCCTGCTGGCGGGCGGCTACATGGTCTGGCGCCTCAATCAGGATCTGCCTGACTATACGAAGCTCGCCAATTACGAGCCGCCCGTGATGACGCGCGTCCACGCGGGCGACGGCGAGCTGATCGGCGAATTTGCGCGCGAGCGCCGCCTCTATGTGCCGATCAGCGCTATCCCGCCGCGCGTCGTGGAAGCCTTCCTCGCGGCAGAGGACAAGAATTTCTACAGCCATGGCGGCGTCGATGCGACGGGCATCCTGCGCGCGGTGATCGACAATATTTCCAATGTGCTCAATGACCGCCGCCTTGTCGGCGCCTCGACCATCACGCAGCAGGTGGCGAAGAATTTTCTTCTTTCCTCCGACGTCACCTTCGACCGGAAACTGAAGGAAGCGCTGATC
>JAJLKS010000148.1:0-2483 GCA_033838765.1 Alphaproteobacteria bacterium | reverse complement strand
GGCGGGACATGGGGGCGCTCCGGCAGCTTGGTTTGTCTCGAAACTGAACCTGAATTATGGCCGTAGCATGATAGCCGTGCGAGCCCCGATTACCGGACCGCTGCGCCCGCGTGGGCCAAATGCCACAGTTTGCGGACAATTTCCGCGACAGCATTGCCGCAACGTCAAACGGGGTTTTCAGCGCGGCAAATCGGATGTATCAATGTACCTATCGGAAGCCGCATGAATCGGCTTCGCAGATCGCATTCGTTTCAGGCGCAACGCGAACCAGGGAGAGCGGAATGCAAGTCTTCGCAATGCCTTCATACCCGCATCTTTTCCCGGACCGCTGTTAAACTGAACACCGCGCCCGGGTAATTTCCCGGGCACCATTTCATCCGAAATTTCGTCAACACGCCGCGCCTCGTGCGCCGCCTCGATGTCATTCCGATGGTCCCGGTTCCTCGCAACCGGTTGCGGCGCATCGCGCCTGTTTCCAGCATTTTTCAGGGATACCGCGCCAGGCTTGTCCGCGCGGTCATTGTCAGATGAACGAACAAATCACCGCGCGCCGCACGGGCGCGTTCCTGTGGTCCCATTGGCGGCGCTATCCCGCCACGGCTGCGGTCCTCATTGTGCTGATGCTCATGTCGGTTGCCTTCGACGTGGCCTTCCCGATCGTCTCGGGCAGGCTTGTCGATGCGGTGGCCAATGCGGGCTTCCCGCCAGCACCAGAGGATGTGAACCTTGCTGTCGTCGCCCTTCTGCTCTTTCTCGGGCAGGGTGCCGGTTTTCATGTCTCGCGCCGCGCCTCCATGCTCGTCTGGGCGGGTTTCGCCTCGCGCATCATGCGCAACATCGTCACCGAAGCGTTTCACAACGTTCAGCGCTACTCGGCGGAATGGCACTCGAACAGTTTCGCCGGCGCAACGGTGCGGCGCATCACGCGCGGTATGTGGGCCTATGACACGCTGGCCGACACGCTTTTCATCGGCATTTTCCCGACGGTATGCGTGCTGATCGGCGTGGTCATTTCCATTGCCTTTTACTGGCCGCTGATCGGTCTGTACGTGTTTGCCGGCATCGTCGTTTATTTAGCGCTCACCCAGTTACTGGTGAAATATTATGTCGCGCCGAAGAACCGCCTGAATGTCGCCGCCGACAGCGCCGTGGGCGGTGCGATTGCCGATGCCATCACCTGCAATCCGGTGGTGAAATCATTTGGGGCGGAGACGCGCGAAGACCTGCGCCTTGGCAGGCTCACACTCGACTGGTCGCGCAAGGCCCGCCGCGCGTGGCGTTCCATGGATATTTCCATGCTGGCGCAGGTCGGCGTGCTGTTGCTGTTGCAGGCGGGGCTTATCGGTCTTGTCGTTCTGTTCTGGACGCGGGGAGAGGCGACGCCCGGCGATGTCGCCTTTGCCATGACGAGCTATCTGCTCATCAATGGATACCTGCGCGACATCGGCTTCCACATGCAGAACCTTCAGCAAGGCATGAACGAGATCGAAGATGTGATCCGCTATGCAGATACGCAAACGGAAGATGCCGGCGACATCCAGCGGCGCCCGCTCCGAATTGAACAAGGGGCGATCCGGTTTGACCATGTCGACTTCCGGTATCCGAACGGCAACGGCGCCTTCTATCGCGGTCTCTCTCTCGAGGTGGCGGCCGGTGCGCGGATAGCGCTTGTCGGACAGTCGGGCAGCGGCAAGTCGACTTTCGTGAAGCTGCTGCAGCGACTCTATGAGCCCGATCGCGGCCGTATCCTGATTGACGGTCAGGAGATTGCCGGTGTCACGCGCGAAAGCCTGCGCCGTGCGATCGCGCTCGTACCGCAGGAGCCGGTGCTCTTTCACCGCTCGATCGGCGAGAACATCGCTTATGCGCGGCCCGGAGCGACGGAAGCGGAGATTGCCGAGGCGGCAAGGCTTGCCTACGCGGATGAGTTCATCTCCCGTCTGCCGCAGGGCTTTGACACGCTGGTCGGCGAACGGGGCGTGAAGCTGTCGGGGGGCGAGCGTCAGCGCATCGCCATTGCGCGGGCGTTCCTCGCCGATGCGCCGATCCTCGTGCTGGACGAAGCGACCTCGAGTCTCGACTCCGTCACCGAGGCGCATATCCAGGATGCCATCGAAAGGCTGATGGAAGGCCGCACGACGCTTGTCATCGCGCATCGCCTTTCCACGATCCGCCGTATGGACCGGATTCTGGTCTTTGCAGATGGCCAAATCGTGGAGCAGGGGAGCCATGCAGAACTGATGACCCGGAAGGACGGCGTCTTCCGCCGGCTGCAGGCGACGCAGCTCTCCACCGCCCGCAATGTGCTGACCGACAGTGCATAGCCTGATCGGGCACTTGAACCGCTGCCGGGCCGCTCCTAAGGTTCCGCCGTTTCCGGCGGAGAAGGAGCGGCGCCATGCAGCATGACGAAAAGATCGAGCGGCCGCTCTGGGCGCCGTCCCCCGATGCGGTCGCTGCTTCGGCCATGACGGCATTTGCCG
>JAJLKS010000147.1:0-5123 GCA_033838765.1 Alphaproteobacteria bacterium | reverse complement strand
TCGTGCATTACCGCGTGACCGAGGGCACCAAACGCAAGCTCAAACCAGGTGAACTCTTCCTCTTCGATTCCGGCGCGCAATATATGGACTGCACGACCGACGTGACCCGCACCATCGCCATCGGCAAGCCGGGCGCGGAAGAGCGCGACCGCTTCACCCGCGTGCTGAAAGGCCATATCGGCATCGCCACCGCGCGCTTCCCGGAAGGCACCTCGGGCGCGCAGCTCGATGCCTTCGCCCGCATGGCGCTCTGGAAAGCCGGCCTCGACTATGACCACGGCACCGGTCACGGCGTTGGCTCATATCTTTCGGTTCACGAAGGCCCGCAGCGCATTTCCAAGATGGGCCACCAGCCCTTGAAGCCCGGCATGATCGTCTCGAACGAGCCCGGCTACTACAAGACCGGCGCCTATGGCATCCGCATCGAAAATCTCGTGGTGGTAACGCCGCCCGCACCCGTGGAAGGCGGCGAGCGCATGATGCTGGGCTTCGAAACGCTGACGCTCGCGCCCATCGACCTCGCACTGGTGGAAAAAAGCCTGCTCTCGGAAGAGGAAGTGGCCTGGCTCAACGCCTATCACGCCCGCGTCCGCGACGCGCTCTCCCCCGGCCTCGACGCGGAGACGAAATCGTGGCTCGATGAGGCGACGCGGGCGATTTGAAGGAGCCCCGGGCATTGCGCGCCAATCAAACAGCCATTGCCCTCGCTCTTTCCTGCTTCGCGCATTAGCCCGCCGCCATCGCCGCACCGGATGGCGAGTGGAGCTTGTCCGAAAGCGATTGAAGCAGTTCGGACTTTGGGAAGTGGAAAGGCAGCAGCAATGAGATACCGGATGGCCTTCTATGTTGCTTCGTTCCTATTCGTCGCAGCCGCAAACGCTTGGGCGTGCTCTCTGTCACCCGATACTCCAGAACCGACAGCGAAGGAGCGATTCGACCGCGCAAACACAATTCTGGTCGCCCGCATGACAAAGGTCGAGGAAATCGAGGCACCTGAAGGCTTTGGGAACTTTCCACTCGTTGAGGGAACCCTCCGGCCTATCGAACTACTTAAAGGCGAACTCCCTGCCGGCAATAAGGTTCGGGGGCCAGTCTATGGCCCCGGCAATTGCTCAATTCCATTCTTCGCAGGGTGGGACTACATCCTCTACCTTGATGGCGAGCACAACTTCGTCCTCTGGCCCTCCGGCTCGGAAGCTTACTTCAATATTGACGGGAAAGAGCCGCAAGAGGCACTCGCCGAACTCCGCGCACTCGCGAAGCGATAGCAGACGCCCTACTTCCGCAGCTTCTGCCTGATCTTCAGCGGCAGCCGCTCGAAGAGCCGCTTCGCCGCGGGCCGCGCCCAAGCCGCAACGGCGAGTGAGAGATAGCCGCCCCAGCCGAGCACGATGCCGTAATCATGCACCGCGATGCGCGCATTGCTCCAGGCGAGCTTGTAGTCGTCGGCAGGCGGCATCGGATCGTATTCCGCAATGCCCTGTGCCACGCAATCGCGGATCGTGAGTTCCGTTACCACGAAACCGGGGCTGTGTTTCGCAAATTCCGGCGCGAATGTACCCATATAGGCATAATGTCTCCCGCCGCGCCGGAAACCGATCTCGATGGCCGCCGTCTCGCCATCGACGGTGAGATGCGACACCGCAAGGCCGCACGATGCCGACGCATCGCCGGCAAATTCCACAAGGCAGTTTTCCATGCGGCTGTCGGTGAAGGCGCGGCCATAAAGCCCGCGCGCCGAAAGCCAGTCGCGCTTGAAGGCAAAGGCCTTCTGAACGAGCGCCGCCGCTTCCGGTCCTGGCCCCACGATCTCGAAATCCATGCCGCCCATCGTGTCGAATTTCCGCATCCGCTTGGCATTGCGCCTTGCGAGCGGCCAGTCCTCGGCCATGAATCCATCGATGCCGTCAAAACCCGTCGTGTCGAGTACCGGCGCTTCCGCGACGGGTCCGAGCGCGATGCCGCGCCGCGCCGCCCAGGCCGCAATCGCACTGTCCGCGCGAAGCCCGCGCAGGCAGAGAAAGCCGATCTTTTCGTCCCGCCCGATTTCGGCGAAAGCCGCATCGATCCACTCTTCGCGCGCACCGCCCTCGGCCGCAATGACGTCGCCATACTGGCCGATCGGGTCGCCCGCCCAGCAGGCAATTCGTCCAAGAAGGGTCGTCTCCACGGCAAGCGGCCAGACCAGTACAAGCTCGCCCTGCCGCCGCACGGTGACGATGCGAAGCTCGTTCCGCGCATTGGCGAAATACCTCTCCCAGGCAAGGATAAGATCGCAGGATTGGAAGACCGTGCCCGCTTCCGGTTGCCGCGCCTCAAGCGCACGCCACTCCGGCGCGATGGCATGGATTTCGGGACCCGAGAAACTCGCAACCTCGATGCCCGAGAGCGATGCCTTCTCGCGCCCGCGCGTCAGCGCCGCCCCGGCTGCATAGATCAGCTGGTCGAGGACTATTGCGTCCTGCAGGAACAGAATGGCTTCCATAAGTCTCCGCCCGGCGCCGGAAAATCCGTCCGATAAAGAAATCTCAGTTTCGCCGGGAGAGGGTTAAGATCGTCTAACCATTTGGGCCAAAACGGGCTTCAGCTGCCCGCCATTTCGATCCACTGGTCCTCGTCGATGATCTCGATGCCGAGTTCGCGGGCCTTGGCGAGCTTGGAGCCCGCGCCGGGCCCGGCCACAATGAGGTCGGTCTTGGCCGATACGGAGCCCGCCACCTTCGCCCCCATCCGCTCCGCCCGGGCCTTTGCCTCCGAGCGCGTCATGCGTTCGAGCGAGCCCGTGAAGACAACCGTCTTCCCGGCCACGGGACTGTCGGTCTGCTGCGCTTCGAGCGGTATCGCCTTCACGCCCGCCTTGCGCAATCCCTCCACCACCTCGCGGTTATGCTTTTCGGCAAAGAAATCGACGATCGATTCCGCCAGCACCTCGCCCACCCCGTCGATTGCAAGAAGCTCCGCTCGCGCCTCGCTTTCCGGGTCGGCGGCGGCGCGCATCTGCGCCTCGAAATTCTCCAGCGTGCCATAGCTCCGCGCGAACAGCCGTGCATTGGTCTCGCCGACATGACGGATGCCGAGCGCGAAGATATAGCGGTCGAGCTCCACTTCCCGCCGGTCATTGATCGCATCGAACAGCTTTTTGGCCGACGTGGCGCCCCAGCCCTCACGGTCCTTCAGCTTCTTGAGAGACCGCTTGTCGCGCTCTTCCAGCGTAAAAATGTCGTCCGGCCGCGCAATCAGCCCATCCTGATAAAAGGCAGCAATCTGCTTCTCGCCGAGCCCTTCGATGTCAAAGGCATTGCGCGACACGAAATGCCTGAGCCGCTCGACCGCCTGTGCCGGACAGACAAGCCCGCCCGTGCAGCGCATCACGGCATCGAGTTTGCCCGTCTTCGGGTTCATCTCGCGCACGGCATGGCTGCCGCATTCGGGGCATGTATCGGGAAACTTGTACTTCGCCTTGCCGCGCGGCCTGTCTTCCACCACGCGCACGATCTGCGGGATCACATCTCCCGCGCGTTGCACCACCACCGTGTCGCCGGGCCGTACGCCAAGCCGCTCGATCTCGTCGGCATTGTGGAGCGTCGCATTGGAGACGACCACGCCACCCACCGTCACCGGCGTGAGCCGCGCGACCGGCGTCATCGCGCCCGTCCTCCCCACCTGAATGTCGATGCTTTCCAGCACCGTCATAGCCTGTTCGGCGGGAAACTTGTGCGCAATTGCCCAGCGTGGCGAACGCGACACGAAGCCGAGGCGGCCCTGCCAGTCGAGCCGGTCCACCTTGTAGACCACGCCGTCGATGTCGTAGCCGAGCGTGGCGCGCCGCTCCTCGACATCGTGATAGAAGGCGATCAGCTCCTCGATACTCTTGCAGCGCGTAAAAAGCGGATTGACCGTGAAGCCCCATTTCTCGAAGGCTTCGATCATGCCCGCCTGCGTGTCGGCCGGCATTTCCGGCATCTCGCCCCAGGCATAGGCAAAGAAGCGCAAGGGGCGCGAGGCCGTCACATTCGCATCGAGCTGGCGGAGCGAGCCCGCCGCCGCATTACGCGGATTGGCGAAGACGGGCTTGCCCGCCTCGCGCTGACGCTCGTTCAGGGCCGCGAAATCCTCGTGTGACATATAGACTTCGCCGCGCACCTCCACGACATCGGGAATGTTCTTCCCCTTCAGCGTCGCGGGAATATCGGCGATGGTCCGCAAATTCTCGGTGACGTTCTCGCCCTCGCGCCCGTCGCCCCGCGTCGCGCCCTGAACCAGTCTCCCCTTCTCATAGCGCAGCGACGCCGACAATCCGTCGATCTTCGGCTCCGCCGTCACGGCGAGCTCGTCATTCTCTTTCAGGTTCAGGAACTTGCGAATCCGGTTCCAGAAATCCGTGACATCGGCATCGTCGAACGCATTGCCGAGCGAAAGCATCGGCACCGAATGCACGACCTTGCCGAACCCGTCCGCCGGCGCCGCGCCGACGCGCGCGCTCGGGCTGTCCTCGCGCACAAGCTCGGGATAGCGCGCCTCGATGGAGTCGTTCCGCCTGCGGAGCGCATCGTAGTCCGCGTCCGATATGCGCGGCGCATCTTTCTGGTAATAGAGCTTGTCGTGCTCGCCGATCTCGTGCGCTAGCCGCTCAAGCTCTTCCGCCGCCTCCTCCATCGTCAGATGGGAGACATCCTTGCGGGCGAGCGCCTCATCCTTCTCCGGCGCCTGCTTCTTCGGCGACCTGCTCACACCCCCTTTGCTCATGGGTGCCCGCCGATAAGCCTGTCGGCCGCCGCGCGCGCTTCATCCGTCACCATCGCGCCCGCCAGCATCCGCGCGATCTCTTCGCGCCGCGCCGGCGCATCCAGCGTCTCGACGCGCGTGGCGATCTTCTGCGCCTTCGCCTCGCCGCCCTTCGAAATACGGAAATGGTGCTGTGCCCGCGCAGCCACCTGCGGCGAATGCGTGACGACGATTACTTGCACCACGCGGGCAAGCTCGGCAAGTCGAAGCCCCACCGCTTCCGCCACCGCGCCGCCGACGCCCGAATCCACTTCGTCGAATATGAGCGTCGGTGCGCTGCCCCGCGAGGCGAGCGCCACCTTCAGCGCCAGCACGAAGCGCGACAGCTCGCCGCCCGA
>JAJLKS010000146.1:0-5085 GCA_033838765.1 Alphaproteobacteria bacterium | reverse complement strand
CCGAGCAGACCCTCCGGCGGATTGGTGTGCGAGGGGCGCACCTCGGGGCTTGCATCGAAGGCGGACGCATGGCGGATGCCGCGGAAGCGGGCTGGCGCCGCCGCGAGATGGGCCTCGAGCACTTCGTCCACGGCGCTGCCTAGCCGGAGATCGGCAAAGCCGACAATGCCGGCGCAGGCACGCATTTCACCGAAGCCGCCGCTCGCCGATTTAGCGGCGATGCCGTTCACATACTCGGTTTCGCCGACTGGCTTCAGATGTTCCGGCCCGTCCGCGCGGTACATCGCCTTGCATTCGACGAAAACGGTAGCGCGGATATTGTGGCCCTGGGCCGCATCGTCCAGCAGTTCCTCAAGCTCGTAACGCGAGCCCGGATGCACCCAGAGGTGATGATGCGGGTCGATGATCGGAAGTGCGGGTTCAAGCGCCGCTTCCGTTACCTTCGCCAGCCATTCCGGATTTCCCGCCATGTTTTCCTCCCCGGATTCTTGTTGGGGAAAGAGTGACACTCCGTGGCGGGCGAGGCAATGGAGGCGGGGTTCAGCCCGCCTTTGCGTATTTCTTGCGCTCGTTGGGATCGAGGTAGCGCTTGCGCAGCCGGATCGATTTCGGCGTCACTTCGACGAGCTCGTCCTGCTCGATATAGGCGATGGCCTGTTCGAGGGTCAGCGGGCGCGGCGGCGTGAGGCGTACGGCCTCGTCCTTCGAGGTGGTGCGGATGTTGGTGAGCTGCTTTGCCTTCAGGGGGTTCACGATCAGATCGTCGGAACGCGCGTTCTCGCCGATGATCATGCCCTCATAGACCTTCACGCCCGGATTGATGAAGAGCACACCGCGCTCCTCGATATACCAGAGCGCATAGGGCACAGCGTCGCCCGCGCCGTTCGAGATCAGCACGCCATTGCGGCGGCCTTCGATTTCGCCGCGATAGGGCTCATAGGCGTGGAAGATGCGGTTCATCACGCCGGTGCCACGCGTGTCGGTCAGGAATTCGCCGTGATAGCCGATGAGGCCGCGCGAGGGGCAATGGAAGATGATGCGTGTCTTGCCGGCGCCGGTCGGGCGCATGTCGATCATCTCGCCCTTGCGGCTCGAAATCTTCTCGATGACGACGCCGGTATACTCGTCGTCGACGTCCACCGTCGCTTCCTCGATGGGTTCGAGGCGGTTGCCGTTCTCGTCCTCGCGATAGAGCACGCGGGGGCGCGAGATCGACAGTTCGAAGCCTTCGCGGCGCATGTTCTCGATCAGGACGCCGAGCTGCAATTCGCCGCGGCCGGCAACTTCGAAGGCGTCGCGGCTCTCGCTGTCTGACACCTTGATGGCGACGTTCGATTCCGCTTCCTTCATCAGCCGCTCGCGGATGACGCGGGACTGCACCTTGGTGCCCTCGCGGCCGGCGAGAGGGGAGTCATTGATCGATACGGTGATCGAGAGCGTCGGCGGGTCGATGGGCAGCGCGGCGATCGCGTCGGTGACGGCGGGGTCGCAGATCGTATCGGCGACCGTGCCTTCCTCAAGGCCGGCGATGGCGACGATGTCGCCCGCCTTCGCCTCTTCCACTGGAATGCGCTGGATGCCGCGGAAGGCGAGCACCTTGCTGATGCGGCCCTTTTCGATCACGGCGACGTCGCCATCCTTCGGCTTGCGCAGCACCTGGACGGCGATGTTGGGTTTCACGGTGCCCTTTTCGATGCGGCCGGTGAGGATGCGGCCCAGATAAGGGTCGCTCTCGATGGTCGTGACCAGCATGGCGAAGGGTTCGGTGTCGGAGCCGTCGTTCAGAGCGGCGGGTTCCGGGAAGTGGCTCAGGATTTTCGCGAAGAGCGGCTTCATGCCGTTGTCCTTCGCGTCCGGTGCATTGAGGTCTTCGGTCGCCCAGCCCTGCTTCGCCGAGGCGAAGATGGTTGGGAAGTCGAGCTGTTCGTCCGTCGCGCCAAGGGCGGCGAAAAGATCGAAGGCCTCGATATGGACTTCATCGGCGCGGGCATCCGGCCGGTCGACCTTGTTGATGAGGACGATGGGCTTGAGCCCCAGCGCCAGCGCCTTAGAGGTCACGAATTTCGTTTGCGGCAGCGGGCCTTCGGCCGCGTCCACCAGCAGCACCACGCCGTCCACCATCGAAAGGATGCGTTCCACCTCGCCGCCGAAGTCGGCATGGCCCGGCGTGTCGATGATGTTGATGCGGGTGTGCGTCCCGTCCTGCTCCCAGTCGACGCTGGTGCATTTCGCCAGAATGGTGATGCCGCGTTCGCGCTCCAGGTCGTTCGAGTCCATGACGCGCTCGGCAACCTGCTGGTTGTCGCGGAAGGTGCCGGACTGGCGCAGGAGCTGGTCGACCAGCGTCGTTTTCCCATGGTCGACATGGGCGATGATCGCGATATTCCGAATAGACATATGACCGCCGGGGTATGAGCGTTTTCAGGAAAGGTGCCGCGCGGCTTTCCGTCCGAAAACGCGGTCCACAAAATCTGGCCGCTCAACCGCGGACCCTCCAGGGGGCGCGGGGGCGGCCGGAAATTTGGCCGGGTTATAGCCGTTCAGGGCCCGGCCTACAAGGTTTCCTTCGCGGGTGCGGTAGGGCGGCTTCAAAGGGTTAATCCGCGACCGGCGCCATGCCATGCAGGCTTGCCTTGCATAAATTGGCGCTGGCGGGCTGGCGGGAAATCGCCCTAAATCCGGGCCATGTCCAGCGCCTCCCTCAAAAGCGCGCGCGCCTCGCGCCTCTATATCGTGTCGCTCGTCGGGATTCTCTGCCTCGTCTATACGGTGAGCCAGTTCCTGCGTTCGTCGACCGGCGTCATCGCGCCCAATCTCTCGGCGGATCTGGGGCTCCGGCCGGAGGGGCTTGGCATTCTCTCGGGCGCCTTCTTCCTGTCCTTCGCGCTGGCGCAGATACCGGTCGGCATCCTGCTCGACCGGTATGGGGCCAGGATCACCATGATCGGCTCGGTCGGCATTGCGGTCGCGGGCTGCTTCGTCTTCGCGCTGGCCGAAGGCGAGGCGGGGCTCACATTCGCCCGGGTGCTGATGGGGCTTGGCTGCTCGGCGATGCTCATGGGGCCTCTGATGATCTACCGCTGGTGGTTTGCGCCGGAGAAGTTCGCCATGCTTTCCGGTCTGCAGATATCCATCGGCACGATCGGCGCGCTGATGGCGACGGCGCCGCTCGCTTTTTCGACCGAGATGTTCGGCTGGCGGGCGAGCTTCGTGGGCGCGGGTATCGTCACACTCATTCTTGCGGTCGCAATGGGCTTCATCGCGCGGGACACGCCGCCCGGCGTCGTGCCGCCGGAGCGGCCACATGAAACGCTCCGCCAGAGTTTCGGCGGCATTTTCGAGGTGATGCGCTGGCCGGGCGTCTGGCCGCTCTTCGTCATGATCTCCTGCGGCTATGCGAGCTTCGCCGCCGTGCAGACGCTCTGGGCATCGCCTTATCTTGCGGATGTGCATGGGCTCGATCTTTCGGCGCGCGGCTATGTGCTGCTCGGGATCACGGGCGGACAGGTGATCGGTCTTCTCATCTGGGGCTATGCGGAGCGTATCTTCGGCAGCATCAAGAAGCCGATCATGGCGGGGGCTGTACTTTCCGCCTCGATCCTTGCGCTGCTCGCATCGTTCGAGGCGCCGGGACTTTCTCTCGTTACGGCGCTTTTCATCGTGTTCGGGCTCAATGCGGGCTATACGCCGCTGCTGCTTGCGCATGGGCGGCTGCTCTTCCCGGACAGGCTCGCGGGGCGGGGCATCACGCTGCTCAATCTCGGCAATATGGCGGGCGTTTTCGTGCTGCAGGCGCTGACCGGCGCGCTGATCGGCCAGCTACAGCGGGCGGGCATTTCGCCGGAGACGGGATACCGCACGACTTTCGGGGCGCTCGCGCTCGTGCTTGTGGCGGCGCTTGCCTATTATTCGACTATTCCCGACACGAATTCGCGCAATGCCGCGCGGGAGGGGTGAGGAACGCGACATGGCCAAACAGTTTCCCAGTCTGACGCCCGAGCTGAGGGATTTCATCGGGCGGCAGCATATGTTCTTCACGGCGAGCGCCTGTGCGGAGGGGCGCATCAATCTTTCGCCGAAGGGGCTCGACGGCTTTCGCGTGACGGGCGACAACGAGGTCGTCTTCCTCAATCTCACCGGCAGCGGCAACGAGACCGCGGCGCATCTTCTGGCCGACGGGCGGCTCACCATCATGTTCTGCGCCTTCGAAGGGCCGCCGATGATCCTGCGGCTCTATGGACATGGGCGCGCGCTGCCGCGCGGTTCGGCGGAGTATGCGCGCTATCTCGGCAGCGCCGTTGGAGGCGCGGAGCCCGCGGGTGCAAGGCAGATCGTCGTCATGGATGTGGACCTCGTGCAGACAAGTTGCGGCTTCGGCGTTCCGCTCTACGACTACAAGGCGGAGCGCCCCTCGCTGGTCCGCTGGGCGGAACAGAAAGGCGAAAACGGCATTGCTGATTACTGGCGTGAGAAGAATCTCGTCAGCATGGACGGGCTGCCGACCGGAATGGACTAGGGCGCTTCAGGCGCAATTCTTCAGATGGATCAGAAGTGGGGATCGAGCGTCACGCTTCAAGAGGGGATATCTTTTTTCTTCAGACCGCCGCTTCCGCCATGCGGCCTTGCGCGGATGCGGCCGCTTCTTCCGGTGCTTCTTCGAGCGCGAGGTTGGTGATGAACTGCCGGGCGCAGGCGTCCCAGGCGAAATTCATGGCATAGGCGCGGGCGTCGTCGCGGCTGAGCTTGAGGGCGTTCAGGCAGGCGGTCTTGAGGTCGTCGTCGAGGGCGCCGGCCTTCATGCCTTCGGGCGTGAAGGCGAGGACGTCGCCTGGGCCTTGCACGGGGTAGCCCGCGACCGGGGTGCCCGCCGCCATGGCCTCGATCAGCACGAGGCCGAACGTGTCGGTCCTGCTCGGGAAGACGAAGACATCCGCCGCGGCATAGGCCGCCGCCAGTTCCTCGCCGAAAAGGGGCCCGGCGAAATGCGCATCCGGAAATTTCCTTTTCAGATGGTCGAGGCGGGGCCCGTCGCCGACGATCATTTTCGAGCCCGGCAGGTCGAGCTCGAGGAAGGCGTCGATATTT
>JAJLKS010000145.1:0-1540 GCA_033838765.1 Alphaproteobacteria bacterium | reverse complement strand
ATCGGCCGGATCAAGCTGCACGACGCCGAGGCCTTCGAGGGCATGCGCCGCGTCGGCCGCCTTGCCGCCGAGGCGCTCGACATGCTGGTCAGGGAAATAAAGCCCGGCATTACGACCGACCATATCGACCGGCTGGTGCATGATTTCGGCCTCGATCACGGCGCCTATCCCGCGCCGCTCAACTATCGCGGCTTCCGCAAGTCTTGCTGCACCTCTATCAATCATGTCGTCTGCCACGGCATTCCCGGCGACCGCGTGCTGCGCGACGGCGACGCGGTGAATGTCGACGTCACCTACATTCTCGACGGCTGGCACGGCGACACAAACCGCATGTATTTCGCCGGTGAAGCCCCGCGCAAGGCGCAGCGCCTCGTCGACGTCACCTATGAATCGCTGATGCGCGGCATCGCCGCCGTGAAGCCCGGCGCCACCTTGGGCGATATCGGCCACGCCATTCAGGAATATGCCGAGGGCCAGCGCTGCTCCGTCGTGCGCGAATTCTGCGGGCATGGACTGGGCCGCGTCTTCCACGACGCGCCGAACGTGCTCCATTATGGCCGCAAGGGCCAGGGCGCCACGCTCAAGGAAGGCATGTTCTTCACCATCGAGCCGATGATCAATCTCGGCAAGCCCGGCGTGAAAATCCTTTCCGACGGCTGGACCGCCGTCACCCGCGACCGCTCGCTCTCGGCCCAGTTCGAACATTCGGTCGGCGTCACCGCCGATGGCTGCGAGATTTTCACCAAGTCCCCCGCGGGCCTCGACTGCCCGCCCTACGTCTGACCGGGCGGCAAGCGCGTGGCGGCGGATGACGGCAAGCCCCATTACACAGGCCACCGCGAGCGCCTCCGCGCGCGCTTCCTGAAATCGCCCGACACGCTGCCGGACTACGAGCTCCTCGAACTCGTCCTCTTCCGCGCCGTGCCCCGCCGCGACGTGAAACCGCTCGCAAAGGAGCTGATCGCGAAATTCGGCGGCTTTGCCGAAGTCGTCAATGCCGAGCCCGCGCGACTCCGCGAAGTGAAAGGCGTGTCGGACGCCATTATCACCGAGTTCCGCATCGCCCGCGAAACCGGCCTCCGCCTCGCGCAGGCCAAAGTCATGAAGAAGGAAGTGATCGGCTCGTGGAACGCGCTAATCGATTACTGCGCCGCCTCCATGGCGCATAATCCGGTGGAGCAGTTCCGCATTCTCTTCCTCGACCGCAAGAATGTGCTGATCGCCGACGAAGTGCAGCAGAAGGGAACGGTCGATCACACCCCCGTCTATCCCCGCGAGGTCGTGAAGCGTGCGCTGGAACTCAATGCCTCCGCCCTCATCCTCGTCCACAACCACCCCTCGGGCGACCCGACGCCTTCGAACGCCGATGTCGAGATGACCCGACAGATCGTCGACACTGCCAAACCCCTGGGCATCGAAGTCCATGACCACCTCGTCGTCGGCAAGGGCCGCCACGCAAGCTTCAGATCGCTCGGATTGATGTGATTTAAACGCCCTGCTTCCCTCTCCCCGCTGGGGAGAGGGAGGGAGCGGGCGTCAG
>JAJLKS010000144.1:0-6995 GCA_033838765.1 Alphaproteobacteria bacterium | reverse complement strand
TCCGGAGGCGCTCGAAATAGGGCCACATCGTATCTGTCTTGAAGAGTTCGGGGCGGCCGACATCGATTTCATCGAGCGGTGTCGAATAGGCCTGCTCACGCGCTTCGTCGATTTCATATTTGACGGCTGCGTCACTCATGGGGTTCCTCCGGTTTCTGGCGGCTTGCGTTCGCTGTTTTCTTTATTCCGTTGCGTCAATCATAGCGGAATTTGCGGACCTGTCATACGCAAAGTGACGGCGACGTCACGATTATCGGCAAAAGCCTAACAGCTGGCGGGCGACATGAAAATGACGCCAGTGTCATTTTTATACGGAAATCTTGACGAGTCCGGGGCGCTCAGCCACCGAAACGCCGCTGGGCGGCAAGGGCGAGACCCGTGGCAACCGAGGTCAGCTCGCCGCCGCCCGCCAGTTTTTCCCAGCCGAAACGCGCGGCGAACAGGCCCCGGACGGCGGGAATGAAGGACGTGCCGCCCGTGAGGAAGACGCGGTCGACGCTCTCCGGCGCGGTGCCGGTTTCTTCCAGCAGCCGGTCGATGCAGCCGGCAATTTCCTCGAGTTCAGGCGCAATCCAGCTCTCGAAGTCGGATCTCCGGACGCAGGTATCTATCTCGAAGGAGCCCAGGGTGAAGCGCAGCCTCGTTTCCCCGGCTTGCGACAGTGCCATCTTGGCCGCCTCCACCGCACGATAGAGTGCGAACCCCCGTTCTTCCGCGATGAGGCGCGACAAGGCCTCGATCTCCGCGCGAGCTTCCGCCGTTCGTGCGATTTCTTCCATCATGCGGCGCGTCTGGCGCGTGTTGATGAGGCTCAGCTCGTGCCATCGCTTCATCGTGTCGTAGGGCCAGGAGGGAACCGGCAGCACCTTGCCGCCGCTCATGTAGTTCGTGCCCTTGCCGAGATGCGGGGCGACAGAATGTTCGATCAGACGCGCATCGAACGCATCGCCCGCGAGACCGACGCCGGATACGCCGACAATCGTTTCGCCGCGCTCTTTCAGCTTGCGCATGCCCGGTCCGACATGCAGCAGGCAGAAGTCCGATGTGCCGCCGCCGAAATCGCCGATCAGCACAAGCTCATCGCGCTCAAGCGATGCCTCGTAGGCATGGGCGGCGGCGACGGGCTCGAATTCGAAATGCACGTCGGGAATTCGAATTCCATGCAGCGCCTCGCGAAGGCGCGATACCGCGAGTTCGTCATGTTCGGTGTCCGGCGTGCCATGACTGTTGCGCACGAAGCGCGCAGGGCGCCCGACGACAACGGGGCTCGCCAGCATTTGCGCCGCCAGCGCCTCGTGCTCTTCGCTTGCATCCACCAACCGCGCCACGATGAAGCCGATCAGATTTTCAAGCGTGAAGCGGCTGTTGAAGATGCTGGTGGATGTGAAGTTCGGATTGGCAAGCCAGGACTTCACCGACTGGATGAGCCGGCCTTCCGCTCCGCGCTCAAGATAGGCCTCCATCGCGGCCGGACCGGCAAAGGCATGGGGGCGTCCGTTCCTGTCGCGCTCTTCCTCGTCGAAATAGAGAATCGAACGGAATGTCGTATGCGCCTTGCCGCCATGGGCAAGCGGCACCAGCCTCGCGCTGCCTTCAGGGGAGGCAACCGCCAGCGCGCTGTTGGTCGTGCCGAAATCAAGACCGATAAACATGTGAAACCTCGTATCCGTCTGGCCGGGTCCGCGGACAGGCGCGGGCGCACCACAGCAATACATCTGAGGACATCCGTGGCTTGGCGCCCCGGGGCGGAAGGGCCGGGAGAGATACAGAAAGCGGGCCTGTCTGTCGAGTCCCTGTGGCGGACCTCCACGGCTTACCCACGACTGCGCAAAATGACGCAGGCGTCACTTTCATATTGCTTGTGCGGCGCACAAATACCCACACTCAAATTAAGGAAATTGGCCGCGAGGCTTTCGGAAGCCGAGACAGGGCCAGTGCCGTCCAGCGACATGGAGATTGAGATGACCCAGACCCGCCAGATCACCAAGGACAACGCCTATGACGCCGTCTCGCCGGACGACTTTCAGGCGATGATGAATACGGAGCGCTACAACCGCCGCTCCTCCGCCTTCGACAAGATCATTTCGGCGACCCATGACCATTTCTGGGATCCGCTCGACAAGAAATATATCGACTACAGCGAGCCCTTCGATCTCGAGCATGAAATGGCGATCGACCCGCAGCTCGTGCCGGAACTGAAGCTGCCCTGCTTCGAGAAACTCTCCGAGAAGGAAAAGGTGCGCTTCGTCAACGAGACGGCGCGCTGGATGATGTCGGCGATCCTGCATGGCGAGCAGGGCGCGCTGAACCTTTCCGCTTCGCTCTGCCACATCCTGCTCGATCCGGGCGCCCAGGAATATGCCGCAAACCAGGCGCGCGAAGAGGCGCGCCACGTGACGGCCTTCGCGAAATATGTGCAGTCGCGCTTCGGCAAGCCGCTGCCCTGCGGCGAGACGCTGGCGAACCTTCTCTCCGAGATGGTCAATGCCAAGGAGGTCTACAAGAAGATCGTCGGCATGCAGCTTCTCGTCGAAGGGCTCGCCATGGGCACCTTCGCGACCTTCTTCAACACGGCGCGCGATCCGCTGCTCGTGAAGCTCTGTCAGCTTGCGATGACGGACGAGGCCTTCCACCACAAGTTCGGCAAGATCTGGGCCGACCGCACGATCCCGAAGCTGGCCCCGGAAGAGCGCGACATCATCGAGGACTGGGCGGCCAATGTGTTCCAGACGCTGCTCTTCAATCTCGTGAATCCCGAGCAGAAGAAACTGATCTATGCCGATTTCGGCCTCGACTGGCGCGAGGTGCAGGCAGAGATGCTGGAAGCCGTGACCGATGAAGACCGGCGCGAAGGCATGAAGGATGCGGCCAATGTGTTCCGCGTGCTCGTGAAGACGCTCCTCAAGGCCGGCATCATCACCGACCGCACCAAGGCTTTCTATGCGACTTATGTCGACATGGAAGAGCTGAAGAACGAAGACGATCGCATGGTCGGCGACGACATTGCCGAACAGGGCATCGAATTCCTCAAGACGGTCAATTTCGCAAAGCGCGGCAATCCGATGCAGAGCGCGGCGGCCGAATAGATTTCCCGAAGGGTCCTCTCCAGAGGGAATGACTTGGGGCGGCTTCCACCGGAGCCGCCCTCCTTTTTTGCGCCCGCTTTGCCAAGCTGCTGATAAGGTTGCGGCGCCATGAACGACATTCATCACGCGATCTCTGCCGACATTCCCGATCTGCCGCAAGGACCCTGGGCCATCCTCGGGGAGGGCGTGTGGGGCACGGTGCATGATCTCGGCGATGGCACGGTGCTGAAGCTCGTTCGCCGCAATGGCGGGCTCGGCACAGGCGAAAGCAAGCATTACCGCGAAGTGACGGCGCTTGGTTTACTGCAGCAGATCGAGGGCGTTCGGCTGCCGCAGCTGATGGCAGCGGGACGCTTCTCCAATCCCTATGGTTTCTCAGGTCCGCCGCTTGCAGGATGGCTGCGCCTCGGGAAACTCGACGGCCGGCCCGTGGATGATGGCGGTATCTACGCATTGCGCGGCGAGGAGCGCGAAAGGCTTGGCGAGGAAATCGGCGCGGCGCTGGCGCATTTCCATCGCGCCGGCGCGGCGGGCACAGATGAAGCGGCAAAGCTCGGCAGTCCCGCGCTCAGGAGCATTTCGGAGGCCATGACGCGAATCAACGACCCCGCATTGCGCGCACGGCTTGACCGGCTGAAGGAGATGATCGCTTCGGAGGATGCACCGCGCGTCTTTCTGCATGGCGATGTGAATTTCTCGAACCTCCTTGCCGCGCGCGGCCAACGCCCGGCGCTGATCGATTTCGCGGAAGCGGGCACGGGTTTCGCCGAGGAAGACTTCCGGCATTTCGACAATCCAGGGCCGCTGCGCGATGCGATCTTCCGTTCCTATGCCGCGGTGTCGGGCCGGACCGTCGACGAGCAGCGTTTCCGCATGGGCATTGCCGTCAATGCAGCGGTGTCGCTTGCGCTTGGCAGCAATGCAGGCCACCCGCGCGAAGGCATGCGCCGCGTCGGCTTTCTCGACGAGGCCTTGCGGCGGGCAGGCATCGAGGACTAGCGTCTCTCATGGCAAAGGATGATCTTCCAGACCTGCCTGGCATCGAGATGGACGAGTTCCGCCTCTTCGACGGGCGGCAATCCGCAACGGCGGCTGCCGTACAACGCGGTGTCTGCCGGCTGCTGGCGCAGATGGGCTATGCGCCGGTGACGGAACTCACGCTTGCAACGGGACGGCGCGTGGACATTCTGGCGCTTGGCCCGAAGAACGAGATTGCGGTCATCGAGATCAAGTCGAGCCTCACCGACTACCGGACCGATGCGAAGTGGGAGGAATATCTCGACTTCTGCGACCGCTTCTATTTCGCCGTGCCGCCGGAATTTCCCCGCGAGATCATTCCCGCAGATGTCGGTCTTGTCGTGGCCGACCGCTAGGGCGCGGAAATTCTCCGCGAAGCCCCGGTGACGCTGCTGCCGGCAGCACGCCGCAAGAAGCTGACGCTTCATGCCGCCCGCATCTCCGCGCGGCGTGTCCACCGGTTTCTGGAGCCGGAGTGACTACTTCGGCGCGCGCTTGGCGAGGATGCGCTGCAGTGTGCGGCGATGCATGTTGAGGCGGCGCGCCGTTTCCGAGACATTGCGGTCGCAAAGTTCGTAGACACGCTGGATATGTTCCCAGCGCACACGATCCGCAGACATCGGATTTTCGGGCGGGTCGGCCTTGTCGCCGCCGGTCGCAAGAAGGGCGGCCTCGATCTGGTCGGCATCGGAGGGCTTGGCGAGATAGTCCACGGCACCGAGCTTCACCGCCGTCACCGCCGTTGCGATGTTGCCATAGCCTGTCAGCACGACGATGCGCGCCTCGGGACGCACTTCTTCGAGCGTCGCCACCACGTCGAGCCCGTTTCCATCCTCTAGCCGCATGTCGACCACGGCGAAGCCGGGCCTTTTCGCGCGGGCGAGTTCCTTGCCGTCCTTCACCGTATTGGCGGTCATCACCTCGAAACCACGACCTTCCATGGCGCGGGCAAGCCGGGTCAGAAAGGGGACGTCGTCATCCACCAGCAGGAGTGTGCGGTCTTCCGGGATAACGGGGGCTTCGCCCTCGGGTGCCTGAGCAGTCTTTGTCACATTCAATCCAATCTTCGCCGGAGTTTCCCGATTTTAGGCCAAAGCGCACCGCAAAGCCAAGCGCGCCTCAGGCCTGTCCTGACGCCGGAAAGGCCGGCTCCGCCTCGACTATGCGGCGCGGCCAGCGCACCGAAATTTCCGCGCCGGGCTGACGGTCCGCCCTGTTGCCGATTTCGACGGTGGCGCCTGTGCGCTCAAGCAGTGTCTTCCCAATGAAGAAGCCGAGGCCCATGCCTTCATGGTCGCCATCGCCCGGCGTACGCAGGCGCTTGTCGCGCGGCCGTGTCGTCACATAAGGCTCGCCGAGCTTTTCCAGCACATCGGGCGCAAAACCCGGTCCGTCATCTGTGATGGTCACGCTGACATGGTTCTTGCCATAGCGCGCGATCACCGCCACTTCGTTGCTGGCGAAGTCGGCGGCATTCTCGATGAAGTTGCCAAGGCCGTAGAGCATTTCCGGGCGGCGCCAGATTTCAGGCTCAGATGCCTCCGGGTCGTCGGCAATGGTTTCTATACGGAAGAAAACGTCCATGTCCCGGTGCGGCGAGACGACCTCATCCAGAAGACCATGGAGCGGAAGGCGCAGATAGATCGCATCCGCATCGTCCGGCTCGCGGGAGAGGCGCGAGAGAATATCCTTGCAGCGCTCGGCCTGGCTGTTGAGGAGGGCGAGGTCTTCCATCATTTCTTCCTCGCTCATATTGCCTCTCATCAATTCCTTGGAGACGAGCGATATGGTGCCGAGCGGCGTGCCGAGTTCATGCGCGGCGGCGGCGGCGAGGCCATCGAGCGCGGAGAGGCGCTGCGCCCGCGCCAGCACAAGCTGAGTGGCGGCAAGCGCCGCCGACATGCGGCGCGATTCCTGCGAGACGCGCCAGGCATAGGCGGCCATGAAGCCGAGGCCGAGCAGCAGCGCGACCCAGTGGCCGGTGACGTAGAGCGGGGGCAGGTCCGGCGTTTCGCCCGGCCGCCAGGGGAGCGGCATGTGAAACCAGGCAAGCAACGTCACATAGGTGAAGGCTTGCGCGAGCAGCAGACCGGTCGAGAGCAGCGACAGCGTGGAGGCGGAGATTGCGACCGGTGCCATGAAGAGAAGTGCAAACGGGTTCTGCATGCCGCCGGTGAGAAAGATCAGCACGGCGAGCTGTGCGAGATCGATCGCAAGATAGATCGCGGCCTGCCAGTCGGGCAGGCGCATGGAAGAGCGGTAGCGAAGCGTCAGAAAGACATTAAGCCAGGCGGAGGCTGCGATGACGGCCAGGCAGGCACCGAGCGGCAGCGGAAAGCCGAGCACGAAATGGACGATCAGCACCGCAGTGAGCTGACCGGCAATCGCAAGCCAGCGCAGGATGACGAGCGTCTGAAGGCGCACCTGGCCGCTCGGGTCGCCCTGCATGATGCGCCCGGCGAGAAAATTCTGCCTCAGCCAGCGCATCGCCACGCGATCGTCTATCGTGCTCATCGGCCGCTCCGTCCGGTTTACGGTGCGAAGTCTAGTGCCTCAGAAGCGATGCGTCATGTGGCAGAAAGTCCGCGGGCCGAAGCGCCGCGTCAGGCGTTTGAAGGCCAGGTGCCTGCGAGCGGTCTCGTTTCGCCGATCTTCATGATCCAGGCATCCTCGCCCGCATAGCCCAGTTCATCGGCAGCCTTGAGAAAGCGGACCGGCGGCTCGAAGGGCGGCTCGATGGTGAGCAGCACGGTTCCCCAATGCATGCCGACGATCCGGCGCGCCTTGAGATCGAGCCCCATCTGCACCGCCTCTTCCGGCGTTGCATGCGAGGCCTTCATCATCTCGCGGGGTTCGTAGGCGCCGATCCCGAGAAGCGCCGTATCGAACGGG
>JAJLKS010000143.1:0-4440 GCA_033838765.1 Alphaproteobacteria bacterium | reverse complement strand
TCCCCGGCGAAACGGAAGAGGATTTCGAGGCGACGCTTTCTCTCGTGCGCGAGGTCGGCTTCGCTCAGGCCTACAGCTTCAAATACAGCCCCCGCCCCGGCACGCCCGCGGCGGAAGAGGAAGACCAGCTTGCCGAAGATGTGAAGAGCGAACGGCTCGCCCGCCTGCAGGACCTTCTCGGCGAGCAGCAGATCGCATTCAACCGCGCCTGCGCCGGCCGCGTCATGCCGGTTCTTTTCGACCGGCGCGGCAAGGGCGGGCGTCAGCTCGTCGGCCGCAGCCCCTGGCTGCAATCCGTTCATGTCGAAGAGGCGCCCGAAGGCCTCTTGGGCCAGATTGTCGAAGTCGAGATCGAGGAAGGCTATCGGAACTCCCTGCGGGGGCGCCTCCTGATGACGGAGGCCGTCACCGCCTGATGAAATGTGGTCATTGGCACATCGAAAGGACAGGGTGCAGTTGAGCGCAACAGGTGGCGTGAAGACGGCGAAGGGCAGCGAGGGAAGCGATGACAGTCTCGTCATCGCATTCGACGACAATCGTCTGTTGACGGAACTTTTCGGCACGAATGACAGAAACCTCGCCCGCATCGAGCAGGGGCTCGGCGTGCTTGCCACGTCGCGCGGCAACAAGCTCGTCATCACGGGCAAGCCCCATGCGCGCAATCAGGCGGACCGCGTTTTCCGCGACCTCTATGCGCGGCTGAAATCCGGTCAGGATGTAACGGCAGGCGAGGTCGATGGCGCGATCCGCCTTGCGACCGCCCCCGAAGCCGATCTCGACAAGCCGCAGGGCGGTTTCGGACGCCACCAGATCCAGACCAAGCGGCGTGTGATTTCCGCGCGCTCGCAGACGCAAGGCACCTATATCGACGCGCTGATGCAGAACGAGCTCGTCTTCGGCGTCGGCCCCGCCGGCACCGGCAAGACCTATCTCGCGGTCGCCGTCGCCGTCTCGATGCTGCTTCAGAAGCGCGTCGACCGCATCATTCTCTCGCGCCCCGCCGTCGAGGCGGGCGAGCGGCTCGGCTTCCTGCCGGGCGACCTGAAGGAGAAGATCGACCCCTATCTCCGCCCCCTCTATGACGCGCTCTATGACACGCTGCCCGGCGAGCAGGCGATGAAAGGCCTTGAAAGCGGCGAGATCGAAGTGGCGCCTCTTGCCTTCATGCGCGGCCGCACGCTGGCCAATTCATTCGTCATTCTCGACGAGGCACAGAATTGCACGCCCGTGCAGATGAAGATGTTTCTGACGCGCCTCGGCGAGAACAGCCGCATGGCGATCACCGGCGATCCGAGCCAGGTCGACCTGCCTCTCGGTGCAAAATCGGGCCTGCGCGATGCACTCGACATCCTCGATGGCGTGCCGGGCGTCGCCACCGTCAATTTCACGGATGCCGATGTGGTGCGTCATCCGCTCGTAACGCGCATCGTCAAGGCCTATAATGCGCGCGAACGCGGTCTTCTCGGGAACGAGCGCACATGAGCGACCCATCTTCGCCAGGACGAAAACGCAGCGAGAAATGCCGAAGTCCGGTTTCCGGACTCGAAATCGAAGTTCTGCATGAAGCCGGGGAATGGGAAAGCGGCACCGAAGAGACGGTGCGCCGGGCGGCCGAACACGCCTATGTGGTGACGCGGGGCGGCGAACCGGCCGAGCTTTGCATCGTGCTTGGTGACGACGAACTCGTCGCGCGGCTGAACAAGGCCTATCGCGGCAAGGACGGGCCGACCAATGTGCTTTCCTTCCCGGCCGCCGAGATGCCAGACACCGGCGCGCCCGAACAGGCCTTCGGCGGCGAGTTGCCGCTGCTCGGCGATGTCGTGCTTGCCCGCGAGACGATCCGGCGCGAGGCGGACGCCCAGTCGAAATCCTTTGCCGATCACCTCGCCCACCTTACCGTTCACGGCGTGCTGCATCTGCTTGGTCACGATCACATCGAAGATCCGGACGCCGAGGAAATGGAAGCGCTCGAGCGCGACATTCTCGAGGACCTCGGCATCGCCGATCCTTATGCGGGCGAAGCCGCGCACTGATTTCCTGCAACCGATTGCCAGACACCGATTGAAAAGAGCCCCGATTCCGCAAGCCATGACCGACACGACCGACCGACAATCCGTCTCCGTCTCCCGCAACGACCAGAAGGTCCGGCCCCGCTTTGGCTGGATCAGGGCGTTGCTCGGCATGAACGGCAGCAATGGCGACGGTTCGCTGCGCGAAAGCCTCGAGGAAGTGATCGAGGAGCATGACGACACGCATCGAAGCCTGACCGCCGAAGAGCGGCATATGCTCGTCAATATCCTGAAGTTCGGCGAGCTGCGGGTAGACGATGTGATGGTGCCGCGTGCGGATGTCGTTGCGGTCGACGAAAGTGCGACGCTCGATGAGGTCCTGCGCCTCTATCGCGACAGCGCTCATTCGCGCATGCCCGTCTATCGCGAAACGCTGGACGATCCGCTCGGCATGGTTCATCTGAAGGATGTGCTGGCCTTCCTCGCTCCGGTCGAGAGCGAAACGGCCGCGCCCCGCCCGCCCTTCTCGCTGCGCGCCATCCGCCGCGATGTTCTTTTCGTGCCGCCTTCGATGCCCGCCATCGACCTTTTGGTAAAGATGCAGGCGACGCGCATACATCTTGCCCTTGTGATCGACGAGTATGGCGGCACCTGCGGGCTTGTCTCCATCGAGGATCTGGTGGAGGAAATCGTTGGTGAAATCGAGGATGAACACGACGTCGACAGCGGACCGTCGCTCGTGAAGCGCGATGACGGCACGATCGATGCCGATGCGCGCTGCGATGTCGAGGATGTCGAGGAGATGATCGGCATTCGCCTCGTCGATGAGGAGAATGAGGACGATATCGACACGCTGGGCGGTCTCATCTTTTCGCTCCTTGGCCGCGTGCCGATCAGGGGCGAACTGGTGCGTCATCCGGATGGTATCGAGTTCGAGGTGAAGGATGCCGATGCGCGGCGTGTGAAGCGCTTGCGTATCCATCTTCCGCCTGCCGCGGAAGATGCGGCACCGGCTGCGGAAGGCTGAGCCGGTGCGGATCGAGGACAGTCTCGGCGCGGCCGTCTTCCGGCTGGAAAGTCTCGCCTCCGCCCTTGCCGAATTGCGCGGCTGGCGCCGCCACGCCGCTGCCTTCGCCGCGGGTGCGGCAGGCACCTTCGCACTTCCGCCCTATGGTTTCCTGCCGCTCGTCTTCATTGCCGTGCCCGTGCTTGTCTGGCTGCTCGATGGCGTGGGCGAGCCGACGCGCTCGCGCCGCCGCCGCGTCATGTGGCGCTCGGCGCTGATCGGCTGGTGGTTCGGCTTCGGCTATTTCCTGCTCGGCCTGTTCTGGATCGGCAATGCCTTTCTGGTCGATGCGGAGAAGTTCGCCTTCCTGCTTCCGGTCGCCGTCACCCTGATGCCGGCGGGTCTTGCGCTTTTCACGGCAGCGGCTGCCGCCGTGTCGCGTCTCTTCTGGTTTCACGGCTACCGGCGCATCGCGGTCTTTGCGGTCGTATGGACCTCGTTCGAGTGGCTGCGCGGTCATGTGCTGACGGGCTTTCCCTGGAATCTGATCGGCAATTCCTTCGCTGCCTCCGACAGCCTGCTGCAGGCGGCGGCGCTTGTCGGGCCTTACGGCCTCTCCTTCATTGCGATGCTGGTTGCGGGCTCCATCGCTGCCTTCGACACGCGCGGCGCCTCCATCGCGCGTCGTCTCGACGGCGATCTGCTCGCTGCGCCCGCGATCGCGCTGGCAGGTCTCGCGCTGATCTGGATCGGCGGCGCGGCGCGTCTATCCTCCGCCGAACTCGACTATGCGGATGCAACGCAGATCCGCATCGTCCATCCGAACACGCCCTTCGCCCAGGATTGGGACAGCGAAGAGAGGCTGCTGACGATCATCGGTCAGCTCCTGCGCATGTCGCGCGAGCCGACGCCGGACCGTCCCGAAGGCCTCGCGCCCGGCACGGTCATCGTCTGGCCGGAAAATGCGGTGCCGGTGCTGCTCGGCCGCGAGCCTTATGTGCTCGCCGCGATAGGCCGTACCCTGCCACAGGGATCGCATCTCATTGTCGGCTCGAACAGGGGCGAGCCCGCGCCGGGCGGCCCGTCGAACCGCCTCAGCATTTTCTACAATTCGCTATATGTCGTCGATGACAGGGGAGAGATCGTCGAGACCTACGACAAGCATCATCTCGTGCCCTTCGGCGAATATGTGCCGCTGCGCCACCTGCTCGGACGGATCGGCCTGCGCCAGCTCGTCCAGTTCCAGGGCAGTTTCGAGGAAGGGCCGGGCCCGCGCACCCTTGCGGTAAAGGGCACGCCGCCGATGAGCCCTCTCATCTGTTACGAGGTGATCTTTGCGGGCAATGTCGTCGCGCGCGGCGAGCGCCCGGCCTGGCTCGTCAACATCACGAACGATGCCTGGTTCGGCTCGTCTGCCGGGCCCTA
>JAJLKS010000142.1:0-3574 GCA_033838765.1 Alphaproteobacteria bacterium | reverse complement strand
GAGATCAACCAGATCGTCGCCCGCTATATCGAAACGCTGACACCGGCACACAAGGATCGGGACGCGCTCGCCATGCCGGAGCCGGCATCGCGCGGCGCGGCGCAGTCTTAAGGAAATTCCAAGGAGCACATGACCATGGCCGACCAGGACGAAGAAGTGACCCTCCCCGACCTTACCGACGCAGAAGAACTCTCTGCGGATTTGCCCGCACTGAGCACCGGCGAGGAAGACCAGGCGCGCACGGCGCATGACCTCGAAGCGGTATTCGACGTGCCTGTCAATGTGTCTGCCGTGCTTGGCAAGACGCATATGGAAGTGTCGAACCTCCTGAAGCTCGGCCGCGGTGCCGTCGTGGAACTTGACCGCAAGGTGGGCGAAGCGATCGACATCTATGTCAACGACCGCCTGGTCGCACGCGGCGAAGTGGTGGTTGTCGACGACCGGCTTGGCGTGACCATGACCGAAATCGTCAAGGGCGGCGTCGGCTGATCCTTCGCCAATAGAAGCACTGACACGTAACAGCATTAGAAAGTAGAGGAGCCGCAGATGCGCCTTCTGATCGTCGGAACCCTGAACGGACAGCTCTCAACCGCCACAAAGATGGCGATGTCGAAGGGCGCCAAGGTAACGCATACGGAAACGGTCGATCAGGCGATCGATACACTGCGGGCTGGCCGCGGCGCGGACCTCATGATGGTCGACGTTGCCGCGGACATTTCCAACCTCATCCCGAGGCTCCAGGCCGAACATATCTGCATTCCGGTGGTCGCTTGCGGTGTCGAAACCGATGCGCGCGCAGCCGTGAATGCGATCCGCGCCGGCGCAAAGGAATATATCCCCCTGCCCCCCGACGCCGAACTGATCGCCGCGGTGCTTGCCGCGGTTGCCGAGGAAAGCCACGCGCTCATCTTCAAGGATGCGAAGATGGCGGACGTCGTGAAGCTCGCCGATCAGGTTGCCGCATCCGAAGCATCGATCCTCATCACGGGCGAGTCAGGTACCGGCAAGGAAGTCATGGCACGCTATGTCCATGATCGCTCGCTTCGCCGCGACAAGCCGTTCATCTCGGTGAACTGCGCCGCGATCCCCGAGAACCTTCTCGAATCCGAACTCTTCGGACATGAAAAGGGTGCCTTCACGGGCGCCGTCGCCCGGCGTATCGGCAAGTTCGAGGAAGCCGATGGCGGCACGCTGCTGCTCGACGAAATCAGCGAAATGGATATCCGCCTCCAGGCGAAGCTCCTGCGTGCAATCCAGGAGCGCGAAATCGACCGCGTCGGCGGAAAAACACCGGTTAAGGTTAATATTCGGATTATCGCGACCTCGAACCGCGACCTGCAGTCCGAGGCGCGCGCCGGCCGCTTCCGCGAAGATCTCTTTTATCGTCTGAATGTGGTGAACCTGCAGCTCCCGGCCCTGCGCGAGCGCCCCGCCGACATTCTTGCCCTGGCCGATCATTTCTCAGCCCGCTACGCAAAGGCCAATGGCCTTGCGCCGAAGGCGCTCTCGGCGGAAGCGCGGAGTTTCCTTACGCGTCATCGCTGGAACGGCAACGTCCGCGAGCTCGAAAACACGATGCACCGCGCCGTGCTGCTGTCGACATCGGACGAGATCGACGTCAATGCGATCCGCCTGCCCGACGGCACGAAGCTCGATGAAGCGCCTCTCGGCGGTGTCGCCCAGAAGGCTGCCGCGGCAGCCGATGCGGCCTCCCGCGCCTTTGTCGGCAAGACGGTCGCGGAAGTCGAACAGGATCTGATCCTGCAGACGCTCGATCACTGCTTCGGCAACCGCACCCATGCCGCAAACATTCTCGGTATTTCGATCCGCACCTTGCGCAACAAGCTCAAGGAATACGGCGAACAGGGCATATCCATCCCGACACCGGGCGAAGCACGCCCGCAGTTTGGCTGAACAAGAACAATCCCCCTGCAGGTTGGGACCGAATAGATGAGTGAAACGAGCGCCGCCCCGAAAAAGGGAATATTCGACGGAATGTCCGGCATGACCGCCGGCGGCTTCATGTCGAGTCTGGCCAAGCGCGGGGATCTCGCCCTCGCTCTCGGCGTCATGGCGATCATCGTCGTTCTGATCCTGCCTCTGCCCGCCTTCCTGCTCGATTTCTCGCTCGCCATCTCGATCACCTTCTCGGTGCTCGTGCTCATGACGGCGCTTTTCATCCAGAAGCCGCTTGAATTCAGCGCCTTCCCGACCGTTCTGCTGATCGCAACGATGCTGCGCCTCGCGCTCAATCTTGCTTCCACGCGCCTCATCCTCGGCAATGGCCATGAAGGTACAGACAGCGCCGGCAAGGTCATCGAGGCTTTCGGCAACTTCGTGATGCAGGGCAACTTCGTGATCGGCGTGATCGTCTTCTCGATCCTCGTGATCGTGAACTTCGTCGTCATCACCAAGGGTTCGGGCCGTATCGCGGAAGTTGCGGCGCGGTTTACCCTGGATGCCATGCCCGGCAAGCAGATGGCGATCGATGCCGATCTTTCGGCAGGTCTGATCGACGAAAAGGAAGCCCGCGAGCGCCGCTCGAACCTCGAGAAGGAAAGCTCCTTCTTCGGTGCCATGGACGGCGCCTCGAAGTTCGTGCGCGGCGACGCGATTGCGGGTCTGCTCATCACCATCATCAACATCGTCGGCGGCATCATCGTCGGCGTCGCCCAGAACAGCATGAATTTCGGCGATGCGGCGCATACCTACACGCTGCTCACCATCGGCGACGGCCTCGTCAGCCAGATCCCGGCCCTGATCGTCTCGACTGCTGCCGGCCTCCTTGTCTCGAAGGCAGGCGTCGAAGGCGCAGCCGATCAGGCACTTTTCGATCAGCTTTCCGGCTATCCCCAGGCGCTCGGCATGTCGTCCTTCGTTATGGGAACGATGGCGTTCCTGCCGGGACTGCCTGCGATCCCTTTCCTGGCACTCGCAGGCGGCGCCGGGGGTCTCGCCTTCTATCTCACCAGAATGCGCAAGCAGCGCGAAGTCGATGCCGAAACAGAGCGGGAAAACGAGGCGAAGGCTGCACCTGTTGCAGACGAGCCCATCAGCACGGCGCTCAAGATGGACGAACTGCGCCTCGAAATCGGTTATGCGCTGCTGCCGCTCATCAACGGCAAGGACCACCAGAAGCTGACCGATCAGATCAAGGCCCTGCGCCGCCAGATCGCCAGCGACATGGGCTTCGTCATGCCGTCCGTACGCATCCTCGACAATGTGCAGATCGACGCAAACAGCTACATGATCCGGGTGAAGGAAGTGGAGTCTGGCCGCGGCGAGGTCTATGTCGGCCAGCTCCTCGTCATGGACCCGCATGGCGGACAGATCCAGCTCCCCGGCCTCCACACGACGGAACCGGCCTTCGGCTTGCCTGCCACATGGATCGACGAAGGCCTGCGCGAGGAAGCCTCATTCCGCGGCTATACGGTCGTCGACCCGCCAACGGTGCTGACCACGCATCTGACCGAAATCATCAAGGACAACATGGCGGACCTGCTTTCCTATGCGGAGGTGCAGAAGCTGCTGGATGAACTCGGCAAGGAACACAAGAAGCTGGTGGAAGACCTCG
>JAJLKS010000141.1:0-6027 GCA_033838765.1 Alphaproteobacteria bacterium | reverse complement strand
GAAGACGATCTGGCGCGCGCCGTCGTCGACGACCGAAGCGGCCGGCACGGCGAGTGCCGGTTTATCGCCGACCGGCGCAGCGATATCGACGCGCACGAAATGGCCGAGCTTGAGGCGCCCGTCGGCGTTCGGCACGACGAGCCGGACCCGGCCCGAGCGGGTCGCCATGTCGATGTCGGGATAGACGAAATCGACGACCGCCTCGCGCGTTTCGCCGGGCATGGCCGGCAGCGACAATTGCGCGGTCTGTCCGGGCCTGACGAGCGCGAGATCCTGTTCGGCGATTTCAGCCATCACCCAGAGCGCCGAGAGATCGGCGATCTTGAAGAGCGTGTCGCCGGCCGCAAAGCGCATGCCGTCGAGCGAGGGCTTTTCGATGACGGTGCCGCCAAGCGGCGCCTCGAAGGTCACCACGCGCGCCGGTGCGCGCGTGCGCGCCATTTCGGCGATGGCGGCGCTGGAAATGCCGAAGAGGCGGAGGTTCTGCGCGGCGCGTTCGACATCGCGGCCGCCGCGCGCGAGCGCCGAAAGATAGTCGGCCTGTTTGCGCAACAGTTCGTCGCTTTCGATCCAGGCCGTCATCAGCGGCGCGCCGGCCGTCACCGTGCCGCCGGTCGTGCGGACATCGAGACGTTCGACAAAGCCGTCGAAGCGCGCCGTCACTAGCGCGACGCGGGCCTCGTCCGCCGTCACGGTGCCGGCGCCCCTGATCGTGCGGACGAGCTCGCGGCGTTCGACCGGCGCCGCCCTAACGCCGGCGCGCTGCATCTTTTCGACGCCGACACGAACGGTGCCCGCGGGGCCCGCGAAATCGTCCTCATAGACGGGGATGTAATCCATCCCCATCGAATCCTTTTTCGGCACCGGCGATATGTCGGGCAGGCCCATCGGGTTGCGGTAGTAGCGTATCTTGCGCTCCCCTGCCGCCGGCGCGGCAGGGGTTACATCGGCTTTTTTCTCGACGGCCGTGTAGATGACGATACCCTTGACGGGCTCCGGCACGCCATCGACTTCCACTTCGATGGTGAGCGCCCATCGGCCGGCCATCGCGATCTTCGTTTCGAAAGCGATGACACCCGGCGCATCGCTCGGGGCCGGGGTGAGCGGTGTGTCCATCATCGCCATGCCGTCGGGGCCCATGTCGAGCCGCGTCGAGACGATGTCTATATTTGCGGCCGGCACAGATGCACCGCTCGGGTCAAGCAGCCGGACTTCGATCCGGACGCTCTCGCCCACCGGAATTTTCTCTGAGACCGCCTCAAATTTGTAAGCTTGAGACTGGGC
Source organism: Alphaproteobacteria bacterium (assembly GCA_033838765.1). Classification (GTDB taxonomy): domain Bacteria; phylum Pseudomonadota; class Alphaproteobacteria; order Parvibaculales; family Parvibaculaceae; genus Parvibaculum. Next base: position 4,743 of record JAJLKS010000141.1, on the reverse strand, counting down.
GCCGGCGATACTCCATACGCCGATCGCCGCCACGACCACCGCAAGCATGGCGATCGCGAACGCTTTGGGTAAGCGAACCATAAGATTCTCCTGAAGCTGGTGTGACAATTGACGCTCAGCCGAAGGGTTGCGCGCCGGTGCGTCACGCTGCTTTGGGAGGCCGTCGTAAGGGAGAGGGGAAAAGGTCGGCCCGGCCAATGTCCGGCACGTGAACCGTTTCGGCGGCACGTTCCACCGGGACAAATCCAACCGTCGCCGCGAGTTGAAGCGGCAGCTTGCCGCAGGCGGTCATGCAGAGGGCCGAACTGTCGCAGGTCGTCGTGTCAGTCTCGTGGCAATCGTCGCAGCACGGACCGGCCATCTCACCCGCGCCATGCGCCATATGCGTCCGGATGCCTTCATCGGCCATTGCGGACGCCGACGCTATCATATCGAGATCGGTCGCCGGCGCCGCTACCGTGGTCAGCAGCAACGCAACCGTTAGCGCCGACACAAGCCAGTGGCGGACGGGGAATAGCTTTCGGCAGCTGTCAGCATATCGTATCATGGTGGTAGGCTAGCATAGATTTTTCTTTCGCTAACTACACAAAACCGTCGTAGAGGAAGCCTCGGACCCAATCTCAGGTAGAGAGCTCGGAGGTTAACTCCATCGACCGTCAGTCGCCGGCTTTAAGGATGTCGACCTGAGAGTGTCCAACGCAGTCCCACGGTAATTGAAGCGCTGTGCCTAAAGCGGCTCTTCTCTGATTCGAGACGCCAACTTCTTTGAACAAGAACATGGCGCCGTCTTCGATTGTCTCGGAAAGAACCGACAGCATGTTCTGCTTGCGTGTTTCCGATGTTGTCACGGTTAAAACGAAGAGATTAGGAATGCCCAAATGCGTCCTGTGACTCCCTCTTGCCACGATGCTGCGATAGGCGAACAGCTTCTCTAGATAGGACGTCTGCCCTGGAGCTGACCTCGTGATTGGCATCCCGCCACGATCTGCTTCAAGCGCGAAGAAACGGTAACCCTTCCTCCCCTCTCCAGAATATTCTAGGCCGAACAATGCATCGGGAACGGAGTATCCGTTGCGGCCAACTTTCGCAGCGTCTGTCCCCATTTTGTGCGGAGAAACTGGAATCCGGAGCGGGTTTTGAGATCGCCTGATATTCTCCGGCACCTTGGCAAGGATTTCAGGCCAAGCAATAAAGCGCAGATCTGGATCGGTGATGGTAGCGAGTTCGATCGCAGCAAGCACCTCGCATATCATCAACGAATGTGCAAATTGCCGTCCCGCTCCCGATGCACCATAGGGCATATGCGGACAACGCTCTGCTAGCCTCTCGTGCAAAGCCAGCACTTCGCGAGCCTTCTCACCATTCTCGTAAACGACGGGCATGTACCGAGAATTTGCCACCTGCCATTGTTGTTCAGGCCGGTTCAGATAACCGCCCTCGTGATAGAGGTCGCCGAGCCGTTCCTTAAAACGCGTTTCCGATGCTCCACCGACAAACGCGTGTATGAAAGTCGAGCGCAGATAGCGATAGCGCTCCAGCAGTTCGAAAATCGCAAGGTCACGCTGTGTAAACACGAGGCGCCTGCCGGTCGCCTGTCTTTTCATGCGTGAACGACGTTTCTGCTTTTCCATGAATGAAGCGATAACACCACTTCGGCTGGCCGAAAACGTACGCGGTGTTCATGGATGTTTGCCCGCGTTGAGCGACGATCACTCATGCGGTGGCGAGAAAATTTCCGTCCCATTCTAATTTTCCAGCCTTCGCGAAGCTGACGTATTACTTCTCAAAGCGATACACCTCATAGTCGCTCACGTCCCGGTCAAACAGCGCCTCCTTCCTAACCGGATCAATTCGCTCGGCATGGGAAAGTGCCCAGCTCTTCCAGCCGGAAAATTGTTCGGCGTTGCCTGTCGCAAGCAGCGAACGCTCAACAGAGGCAACCAATTCCCGTATGTCCGCGGCAATCCGCCGGTTGTCGCAATGAGCAACCAACCGCCGGAACCTGATCGCCTCCCTCTTGCGCTCAAGTTCCACCTCATGTCTGAGGCGCTCGGCTTCCATCCGTCTCGCCTGTTCTTCCGCCTGCCGCACTCGCCTGAGACGTATCTCCTCGAATGCGCCGGCAAGCCTGGGCAATACTTCATCCACATGCGCTTCCAGCGGATCGCTCTCCGTTTCTTCCCAATCCTTCACCACATGCCGGTATTCCGGTTCGCGAAGGCGGAGCCGCAGTCTGCCGGTGGGGACTTTCTCCTGCGTCCATTTCTGCCCCTCCGCATACCAGCGGGAACGTTGCCGGTCTTCATCCGTGATGAGCCTGCTTGATGCGTTCCTCGAGGACAAGCTCGATCGTCATGGCATCCGATTGAATCTGCACGTCCCGGTAGCCTTCGCCTTTGAGAGTGTAGCCCGACGCCTCGATCGCCTTGAGCAGGGCGCTCAGGATCCGGAGCCGACGCTTTCCGAGCGCGCTGTCATCCATGGGCAGGCCCGGCACTGCCCACGAAAAGCGAGACCCGTCGCGACGGCGGCGCTTCTCCTCGTCGACCCAGCCGGCGACGATCCGGTGCAGGTTTGAAAGCGTTTCCGGAACGGAAACCGGTTTCGCCGCCTGTATGGCCTGCTCGATCTTGGCCGTAACGCTTTCCGGAACAAGCGGTGGAGGAGAGGGATCCTCCCGCTTGCCCGGCGGACTGATGATCACCCTCCGGGGTGTATCTCTTTTCGCCGCCGGCAAGGCTTTTCGGGTGGTCTTCTTGCCCGCCTGCAGCTTTGCCCAATAGCCCCGCTCGGGCACGGGGATCGCGGCTTTGCGGCACGCCTTTGCGAGGCCGTTTCCGGATATCCCGTAGCGCTCCGCGAGCTTCGTCATCGGGATCGACCAGACAAGCTCGTAAAGCTCCTGCCGCGTGAACTCGTGTGTCGCCATTGACCCTTCCTCCCTCTCACCATCTGCATCTGGGACGAGGTCATGATGGCCAACTTTCGCACGGACGAGAAGATTGAGCGGATGGTTACCAGTCGCTCGACGGCGCCGTGTCGATCGGAACGGATCGAATTGTGGGCGTCACCGGTTCGGCATCTTTCTTCGAGGTTTCCTTCTCTTCCCTCTCCCGCTCGACCTCCTCCCATTGGACGGCATAGCGTTCCCGCATCTCGTCGCGGACGGCCGCCGCCTCTTCCACAGTCATGCGGGGCAGGGATTCGAGATGACCAAAGGGAAAGCCGAGCGAGACCGCGCCCTGGGTCGCGTTGCGGACCGAGACCGCGAACCGGCCCTTGCCTTGTGCGCCGATGAACTCCGGCGTCGTATGCAGCATATGGGCGAGCACACGCGCATCCTTCTCCGAGACGCCGCCCGCGAACTTGATGCTCGTATTGGCCGCGAAGCTCTCCTGCAATTTCGGCGACAGCTGGCCGATATATTGATGCGCGAGCACGAGCCCCACATTGTATTTGCGGGCCTGCTCCAGGATGACGGAGACATTCTGGTCGAGATAATCAGCGCATTCATCGACATAGACGAAGGCCGGCAGCCGCTCGCCCTTCGCAAGGGTCGCGCGCTCCTGGGCAGCCTGCGCGATCAGCGCGATGAAGAAGCGCCCGAAGATTTCGGTACCGTTCTGCTTCAGGAGGTCCTTCGCCGTGTTGATCAGGATCACCTTGCCGCCATTCATCTCGTGGAAGAGATCGAGCCTGTTCCTTGGATGAGAAAACATGCGCTCGAAGGTCCGGTTCTCGAGAATGCCCCAGAGGCGGCGGACCACCTGCCGCTTCGTCTCCTCGAATTGCCTGCTCATGAACTCCGTCTCGAAAAAGGCCCGCGCCGTGCCGTCGAGCTTCTCGATATGGGTTTTGTATTTCTCGTAACCGCTCGGCTCCATGAGTTCTCGGAAGGTATGGATGTTCGCGTCCTGGATGTGGAGCATCAGCCGCGTGATGTAGCGGAAGATCACGCTCTGTTTCTGGGTGAGCTCGGCGGACAAGAGCGAGCCCAGCACGAAATCGTAAAGCTCCAAGATGCCGTTCATGAGCCGCTCGCGCTCGAGCGGCGGGTAGGAGCCGATCCGTTCCATGCCGGCATCGAAAAGGTTGAGGGCGAGCGGATATTCGATATCGCTCGGATCGATCAGGCAGAGCCGCCCGTGCAACGCCTCGCCCGGCGCGAAACATTTGAGGCCCGCAATGTTGCGGATGAGATCGCCCTGCGAGTCGATTATGACGACCGAGGCCTCTCCCCTCCCCACGCGCTCGAGATCCTGCGCGATCATGTATTGCAGCGTCTGGCTCTTGCCATTACCCGATCCCGCCACGATCCAGTGATGCTCGAACCGGCTCTCATCGGCAATGTCGAACGGGATATCGGCCGCGAACAGATCCTCGAGCGGCGTATCCCGCAGGAAGGCCTGCACCATTTCCCGCGGCGGTGCCTTGCTCTCATGCGGCAGAAGGAGGGTCTTCCTCTCTCCCGGCCGCTCGGGATAGGGCACGCCCGAGACCGCATACTGGTTACGCGCGAGACGGCGGCGCAGTGCCGTGAAGAGCCCCGCCTCGACCGCCTGCGTGGAATAATAGGCCCCCGCCATCCGCTCAACCACCTCGTGATCGGCCCCCACGGACGGGTCCAATTTGATTGTTAGTGCAATGATGGTCGTGGCGCCAGCGCGGGCGGCATCGCTGGTTGGGGTTGCAGGGCCGCCCGCGCGAATGCCGGGATGAAGACCTCCGGCGCCGGCGGCTTGT
>JAJLKS010000140.1:0-4073 GCA_033838765.1 Alphaproteobacteria bacterium | reverse complement strand
GGGCAACCACTCCCGCTCTCACGCCAAAGTCTTGCGCGGCTTTCACATGGAGCCTTGGGACAAGCTGATCTATGTCGTCCGTGGAACGGCGCTTTGCGTTGTCGGAGATACCAGGCCAGACAGCCCCACATTTGGACAAATCGTTAGCATTCTGCTTGGTGATGAGCCGGGAGAGCATGCCCGCATATTCGTGAGCCAGGGCCTCAGCAATGCTTTCTATTGTTTCAACGAGACTGACTACCTGAACGATGTCTCAGAGGAATTCAGGCCGGAAGGCCGCCGCGGCGTGATCTGGAACGACCCTGTGCTCGCCGTCGACTGGCCGGATAAGGACCCGATCCTGTCGAAAACGGATGCTGTTCTCCCGCGTCTGGAGGACCTATTTCCTGACCACGCGATATTCCGCTAGGTCCGTCTCTCCGGAGTCGTCTGCTTCATGTCGCCCTATGCAAGCATTGTCATCCCGACATTCGACAGGGCAAGCACGCTTGCCGCCTCGATACGCTCCGCCCTCGGACAGACCGTTCAGAATATCGAAGTTATCATCTGCGGTGATGGAGCAACGGAAGACGTCCGCACCATCGCTCACGAACTTGAGCGGCAGGACGGTAGAGTACGATTCCTCGACTTTCCGAAAGCGCCGCATCGCGGTGCCGTGAACCGTCATCGCGCAGTAGAAGACGCGCGCAGCGAGCGTATTTTCTACAATGACGATGATGACCTGTTGCTGCCGCATCACGTGGAGACGCTGGGCCCCGAACTCGACCATGCCGGTATCGTCAGCACGCCGGTCATCTCGGTCCAGACGGATGGGCGCATATCGCTCGGTCTTGAGGATTCAAGCCACCCGCTCATCCGCCAGCTATTCGTGGATGACAGGTACAAGGGCATTTTCGACACGCATATCGCACATCGCAAATCGTCCTACCGGGCCAATGATGCAAATTGGGGCGACGCCGCCGACCGCCGCCCGGTGACGCATATGCTGAAGGGATTTGCGGCAAACCCGGCGGTCGTTTGGAGGAACATCCATCGGATCACCGCCTTGTCGTTCCACGGCGCCTGCCGCACCGGCATGCCTGCGCAGGAGCGCGCCGGTGAACTTGCCCGATGGACGAAGGAAATCGAAACCGCCAACGCGACTGAAGCCAGCCTTCGCCATCGCGGAACCTACGCGTTCCATGCCATGCGTCTGTTCAGGGTGTTGCGCCCGCTCGGTCATATGGATGATGAGACGCAGCTGACCCCTCTTCTTGGCCATACATTTTCGTCCGACTTTTTTACAACTCACCAGTCGGCCCAGCTTTCGGCGATGCGTGCGCTTTTTCTCAAGCAGCAGGCGCCGGTCGATGTCTGCGTTTCGCTGCTGGAAGACCTTGCCAATGCGAGGCTTGGCTCTGCCTATGTCACAGGAACCGCCGTCCAGCTTTTGCTGCGCGGCCTTCCGAGGTCAACGGCACAGGAGGTCGTGGAAAGTTGTACGCCCCGCCCGGCGATTTCGCTGGCCCTGTTTCACCTGAAGGCAAGGCTGAAGAGCGTTACTGAGGCCGATATTGCATTGGTGGAAGCTGCGATGCAGGACAGCGAGCCCTGGACCCGTCATCACTTCGGCCTGTCGATCGTCGAAGCTTTGGAAAAAGCCAGGTGTCTCGACGCGGCATGGCGCTTCTGTCTCGGATTGGAGCAAGGCGGCCCCGAAAACAGCCCCTATGCCATCGACTATTGGCGCATACGCGAACGGGTGGCCCTGGCTCGGCACGACGGCCATGAGGCCGATGCCGCACGCGAGACATGGATTCAGCTGGAAGAACAATTCAAGTGATTGCCGGATTCAGGATGGCACAGGCTCTGACATCTCACATCTTCATGCGCATCTTGCCGAGGAAGTCGCCCTTGCCGATCTTCACGCCGCGCATGCGAAGGATGTCGTAGGCCGTCGTCGCGTGGAAATAGAAGTTCGGGAAGGAGAAGGAGAGCAGGAAGTTCTCCGCGATAAAGGGAAGCTGGTGCTTGCCGAGATGGAAGACGAGATCCTTGCCCTCGCAACCGTTCACGGCGTCCGGCGTCACCTTCTCGAGCCCCGCCTTCGCGTCCTCGACGAGCTTCTGCAGATCGGCATAGCTGTATGTGCCGGGGTCCTTGGGCGGATAGAAGGCACCCTTCTGCACCCCCTCGATGGCGCCCAGCGAATGATGCGCGATCGAGGCGATCTGGAAGCTGAAAGGCAGCATGTCGTCGATCATCCGCGCCCCCACGATCTCGTTCGGATCGCTTCCCTGCTCTGCGCAGAAAGCGGCCCCCTTCGCGAGATAGCCGGACACGGCGCCAAGCGCCTGCAGATAGTTGGGAACAGAGAGGTCGTAAAGCGAGAGCGACATGGGGAGCTTCCTTCCTGTGCGGCTATTTCGGGGATCGCAAATTTCCAGCAAGGCATGCTTGCGCGCCGGGCCGGCCAAAGACAAGTGTTCAACTTGTCGGCATGGCTGTCGGAAAATGCAAAGACAGAAAAAGTGGTGAGCCCTGATGGGATCGAACCATCGACCTACTGATTAAAAGTCAGCCGCTCTACCGCTGAGCTAAGGGCCCGCCGGGAAAGGCGCGGGAATCCGCCGCCCTTCTTGAAGGTGGGCGGAACTTAAGGGGCGCTTCCCACCGGGTCAACACCCTGATTTGCCGCAGCCAACTTATTGTTTCGATTGCAAATTCGCGGTCTCACCGCGGCGCGATATCGCCCGCCGCCTGTGCCGCCTTGAACTCGGCCCGGAAGTCCTCGAAGCGCCTCTCGGCAATCGCCGCGCGCATCCCCGCCATCAGCGACTGGTAGTAGTGGATGTTGATCCAGCTCAACAGCATAGAACCAAGCATCTCGCCCGACTTCACCAGATGATGCAGATAGGCGCGGCTGTAGTCTCGCGCCGCAGGGCATGTGCTTTCCTCGTCAAGCGGGCGCGGATCGGCGGCATGGCGCGCATTCTTGAGGTTCACCTTGCCGCGCCGCGTAAAGGCGAGGCCGTGGCGGCCGTTCCGCGTCGGCATCACGCAGTCGAACATGTCGATGCCGCGCGCCACCGCCTCCACGAGATCGTCAGGCGTACCGACGCCCATGAGATAGCGCGGCCTGTCCTCCGGCAGCGCCGGCGTGGTGAACTCGAGCACGCGCAGCATTTCCGCCTGCCCCTCGCCCACGGCAAGCCCGCCCACCGCATAGCCGTCGAAACCGATCTCGCGAAGCCCCGCCGCCGAGCGAAGACGCAACGGCTCATAGGTGCTCCCCTGCACGATGCCGAAAAGCGCCATGCCCTCTTTCCGGTGCGGCTGCTTCGCGAATGCCTCCTTCGAGCGCGCCGCCCAGCGCAGCGACAGCTCCATCGACACCAGCGCCTCCTTCTCCGTCGCCGGAAAGGGCGTGCATTCATCGAGCTGCATCTGGATGTCGGAGCCGAGCAGGCACTGGATCTCGATCGAGCGCTCCGGCGAGAGCATGTGCCGCGAGCCGTCGATATGCGACTGGAAGGTCACCCCCTCCTCCGTCATCTTGCGGAGCTTCGACAGCGACATCACCTGGAAGCCGCCGCTATCGGTGAGGATCGGATGCGGCCAGTTCATGAAGCTGTGCAATCCGCCGAGCGCCGCCACCTCTTCCGCGCCGGGGCGCAGCATCAGGTGATAGGTATTGCCGAGCACGATGTCGGCGCCCGTCGAGCGCACCTGCTCGGGATACATCGCCTTTACCGTCGCCGCCGTGCCGACAGGCATGAAGGCCGGCGTGCGTATTTCGCCCTTCGGTGTCGAGATCGCGCCCGTCCGCGCGCGCCCGTCTGTCGCGTGAAGAGAGAAGGAAAAACGGCTCATGGCTGGGCCCCGTAGATCAGGCAGGCATCGCCATAGGAATAGAAGCGATAGCGCGACGCGACCGCATGCGCATAGGCGCGCTTCATTTCGTCTGTCGAGCGCAGCGCCGAGACGAGCATGAAAAGCGTCGACTTCGGCAGGTGAAAATTGGTCATCAGCATGTCCGTTGCGCGGAAGCGATAGCCCGGCGTGATGAAAATGCGGGTCTCGTCCGCAAAGGG